>CAYQBT010000143.1:0-4476 GCA_964415775.1 uncultured Lachnospiraceae bacterium | reverse complement strand
CGACGGAAGCGCGGTGGTACGCATGACGCTTGTGTCCTCACCGAGCGGGTTGGAGATCACGATAGAATTTCTCTTTGCGCTGTTAGCGGGAAGACCGATCTTATCATAATACTTCGGAGAGATAAAGGAGAAGGTGCAGATCTCATCGAGACCGATACCAAGCAGCAGCTTGTGGAGTCCCACTTCAAAATTCTGCGATACACTTCTTTGTCCCTGCGTCATGTTGCCCGAAATACCGGTGGACTCGATCTCGTTGTAGCCGTAAATACGGACAACTTCTTCTGCGAGATCCTGCATACCCTCTACATCCTCACGGAAGGAAGGCACGGTAACCATGTCGCCGTCCAGCGTGAAATCCAGCTTTACAAGCGTATCACGCATGAACTGCTCGGACGCGTTGATGCCGAGGAACTTGTTGATACGGTCGGGCTCAAGCTTGATCACGGTTGCGTCCTTTTTGCCGGGGTATACGTCCACGATGCCGCTGACGACCTCACCTGCAGAAAGCAGGTTGACGAGCTCGCAAGCGCGCTCGAGAGCCGCATAGGTGTTCTCGCGGTCGAGTCCCTTTTCAAAGCGTCCCGAGGACTCGGTACGCATACCGAGCTTGCGGGAGGTGATGCGGATAGACGCGCCATAGAAGTTTGCAGACTCAAAAACGACCGTCTTTGTATTCTCGGTGATCTCAGAGTTTGCGCCACCCATGACACCTGCAAGTGCAACCGCCTTTTTATCGTCGGCGATGACCAGCATGCCCTCTTCCAGTACATGATCCTTGTCATCGAGCGACTTGAAGGTCTCGCCCGCAGCCGCGGTGCGTACGGTGATGGCACTGCCATCGATACAAGCATAGTCAAAAGCGTGCATCGGCTGACCGTACTCGAGCATAACATAGTTGGTAATATCTACGATATTGTTGATCGGACGCACACCTGCCGCACGCAGACGCATACGCATCCAGAGCGGCGAGGGCTCGATCTTTACATTCTTGACAACGCGCGCGGTATAGCGGGGGCAAAGCTCGGGTGCGTCGATCTTTACCTTGATGTAATCGGTAACGTCGCCGCCGATCTCTTCCACCTTAGGCGTGGGAACGTTCAGCGCACGGTCAAAGGATGCCGCCGTCTCGCGTGCAAGACCGATCACGGAAAGACAATCAGGGCGGTTCGGGGTGATCTCAAACTCAACCACGCTGTCCGAAAGCATCAGTACCTCGCGGATGTCGGTACCGATCTTCGCTTCAAGCGAAGCATCCATGATAAAGATGCCGTCCTCGGCTGCGCCGGGCATATCGTGGGTGGTGAGTCCGATCTCGCCGATCGAGCACAGCATGCCGTTCGACTCTACGCCGCGGAGCTTGCCGGGCTTGATGGTAACGCCGCCGGGCAGTTTGGAATATGCCTTGGCAACCGGGATCACAGCGCCCTCAAAAATATTCTGCGCGCCGGTGACGATCTGCACGGGAGCACCCTCTCCGACATCGACAGAACAGATCTGCAAATGATCGGAGTTTTCATGCTTTGCAATGGTAAGGAGCTTACCGACAACGACATTTTCAATATCCTCGGCGAGAACCTCAAAGCCTTCAACCTTAGAGCCGGTATCGGTCATGCGGTCGCAGTATGCTTTGTTTTCAATGTCAGCGACATCTACGAAATCGCTGAGCCAATTTCTCGAAAGATTCATCTACCGCACCCCCTTAACCTAACTGCTTCAAGAAACGAACATCGTTTTCGTACAGAAGACGCATGTCGTCAATATTGTATTTGCGCATAACGATACGCTCGATACCCAGACCGAACGCAAAGCCGCTGTATGCATCGGGATCGATGCCGCAGCCGCGGAGGACGTTGGGGTGTACCATGCCCGCGCCGAGGATCTCGATCCAGCCCTCGCCCTTGCAAAGGCTGCAGCCCTTGCCGCCGCAGACGAAGCAGGAAACGTCTACCTCAGCCGACGGCTCGGTGAAGGGGAAATGGTGGGGACGGAAGCGGATCTTGGTGTCGTCTCCGAACATCTTCTTTGCAAAGAGCTCCAGCGTTCCCTTGAGGTCGCCCATGGTGATGCCTTTGTCTACGACCAGACCCTCCAGCTGGTGGAAGAGGGGGGAGTGCGTTGCATCAACCGCGTCCGAACGGTACACTCTGCCGGGAGAGATAATGCGGAGCGGAGGCTTCTTTTGCTCCATGGCGCGGATCTGCATCGGCGAGGTCTGCGAACGAAGCAGAATATTATCGGTGATATAGAAGGTATCCTGCGTGTCTCTTGCAGGGTGATTTTCGGGAATGTTGAGCGCCTGGAAGTTGTAGTAGTCGTACTCGACCTCCGGTCCCTCTACGATCTCAAAGCCAAGACCGATAAAAATGTCCTCAAGCTCGGTCTGCACCTGCGAGAGCGGATGGCGGGAGCCAACCGTGATCGGCTCTACGGGCATGGTAACGTCCACCGTCTCTTCGAGCAGTTTCTTTGCCATTGCCGCACTTGCCGCGGATGCCTTTTTCTCCTCGATGAGGTTCTCGATGTACGCGCGCACCTCGTTTGCCATCTGTCCGACGATCGGTCTTTCCTCAGCTGAAAGCTGTCCCATGCCGCGAAGCACCTGTGTCAGCTCGCCCTTTTTGCCGAGGTACTGCACACGGATCGCCTCGAGATCGGCATTCGCCTCTGCGAGTTTCGCAGCTGCTTCGGCTTTGATCTTTTCAAGCATTTCCTTCAAAGTGAAACGCCTCCTTTGTTTGTCTATATAATTAAAATTATTCACATAGAGTTATGATACCATAAAAAGTGATAAAATGCAAGTATTTTATTCTATAGAAAGATATGCTATACTATAGACAGAACGTGAAAGGAGCCATACTATGAAAAAGTTTTCTGTTCTCCTCGCGATCCTTGCGATCTGCCTTGTCGGATGCAAGGATGCAGAGCCTGCCGCAACGACCGATTGCCTGATGCCGGACCCGCCGGTGACGACTACCGCACCCGCGACTACCGTGCCGACGACTACCGTGCCGACGACCACCGCGCCGATGGCTACCTCTGTTGCAACGACTGAGCCTGTAACCCCTCCCGCGCCGGTGGAACAACCCGCCTTAGCAGATGTGGACAAGATCGAAAAGCAGGCAATCGATATACTGCACGGCGGTAGCTTTGACTTTGTACATTCGGTCCGCTATCCGAAACTGCTTTCGGACAAGCCGGGCGCTGTCGCGCTGAATGACAAGATCGCCGCAATTTACGCACCGATGATCGAAAAGCTTAGAAACAACAAAGAGAAAGGCGAACTGTACAACATCGACTACACCGCTACATATGGCGGAAACATTCTGACGCTCCATTTCACCGAGATCGGCGGCTGGCAGTACTCGGAGGGTGGCGCATCACAGCGTTTCTTCTACTATGACGGAGAAAACGACCGCGAACTGACCGTGGACGAATATCTTGCCGCAATGGGCGTGGATAAAGAAACGGCTCTCTCTGGCGCACTCTGGTCTTATGACCTTGCACGTGCCGGCTACACCGCCGACTATGACGGCGAAATGCCCGACCATGGCGCGGATGTCAACTACCGCCTGCCCGGAAGCGACGAGATCCTTGGTACTGCTGCGGAAAATGTGCTCTATTATCAGCGTTTTACCAAATTTGCCGATTCCGTAGCTTTAGACGGTGCCCTTGTCGAATCGGAAACCGTCACGCTGTATTTCAGCGGTCGGATGTACACGTCGAATATCTTTACCGTCACGCTCGACCGCAAAACACTGATGCCCGTTCGCCCGAACTATATGGGCTTGCTTCGTGCAACTTCGGCAGACGTGGAAAATATCGAGATCACCTTAAAGGACGGCAAGGTCGTCCGCGCGACCCTGCCTGCGACGTATGCCGATGCTGAGATCCGGCTGACGGCTACAAAGATCTGTATTTTCACCAATGCCGACCTAAACGATGCAGTTTGGTCTGTCAACGGCAGCGAGCCGAAGCGATGGAGCACTGCAGGCGGATACAACGACAAGAGTATGTACGCTTTCTACTCGGGCGAGTATATCGAGTATGACAAGTTAGAAAGCGTTATCATCACATTAAAGCCGTAAAGTAAAAAAAGGCGCGTATGCGCCAAAAAAGAAATGACCTCTGACTGCACATCCTGCAATCAGAGGTCATTTCCCTTCACTCTTGATATCTAACATCCTGTTATCCTCTCTTTCGTAGATTTTTCGTTGCTTCCCTTGTGAACTCGTTTTCATTCACTTCCCTGCAACATCGTTTTTCTTTCTTGCAAATGCTTACGATCCGTTCTCCCTCTTGTATATGTATACTCCGCAAACTCTATCGACTTCACCACTACTTCCGAAACCGGATCCTATTCTGTTTTCAAGAAAGAATTGAAGTTTATCTGTACATCGGACTGTACCTTCCTTTCTTCACCTATAGTATAGCATACCGCAAAAACAAAATACAATTGGCAGATTGAAAAAACTTTCT
>CAYQBT010000142.1:0-4548 GCA_964415775.1 uncultured Lachnospiraceae bacterium | reverse complement strand
ATTGAAATGATTGGTATTCTGCGTTTCTTTGCCTACAGCATCGATGAACAACAGATACTTAGTTTTGTTGATCGTGATAACGGAGCAGCCCATTACACCGGTCTCCACATTATGTCCGCTGTCGGGGAACTCCAGTTTCTGCGGAACGTTCGGCTCACCCGTGATCGGATGTCCCCACGGTCCGAGCAGATCGTCCGTCAGACACTTGATGACATATCCCTTCAGCGCGCCGAAGGTCGAATCGTCAATTATGTTATTCGCCTTTTCATAAGTATCATCGGGCGCACTTGCGATAAAGCAATACCAGCCGGCATACTCCTCGCCGATCTCCTCCGCGCTGAAATAATGGATCTCAGGCGACCAGATATGCGAAGAATATTCCTGTCCCTTTGCGGGCTTATAGATTCTTGTGCTTGTAGCGTTGGAAAGGTCGCCGAGATTTGCCACCTTAACAAGCTGCAGGCCGTTACCACCCGCCGTAGCAATGAAATAAAAATATCCGTCGTGGTAGAACAACCACGGGTCAGCACCATCCCGCGTAAAGCTGATAAAGGACTGCGTGCCGGTGATCTCTTTTTGCAGATCAACCTTTTCGCCGGTCTGCAGAGTGCTCATCATACTGCCAAGTCCCTCAGTACCCTTAATATCCACAACATGTGCAAAGTCGCCGCCGTTCAGCGTAAGCGCATAGGTGCCGCCGTAAGTGCCAAGTGTCGAATTTGCAGGTGCAATATTTCCGTAGACCGTGCCGCCCTCGATCACAAGGGTAACATGGCTGTCAAAATAGTGCTCTGCCGCAGACAGAGCAGAAGCATAGATGCCCTGATAGAAGGTTCCGCCCTTGATCTCTGCGTGAATATCGCCGCTATGGGAGCCGACGCTGCCAAGCATGAGCATTTCATAAAACTCGCCGCCCTCAATCGTCATGTTGACCGCGA
Source organism: uncultured Lachnospiraceae bacterium (assembly GCA_964415775.1). Lineage (GTDB taxonomy): Bacteria > Bacillota > Clostridia > Oscillospirales > CAG-272 > UMGS902. The sequence continues at coordinate 3,610 of CAYQBT010000142.1, read as the reverse complement.
GATTTTTGCTACCGTTTGCCGCCGCGCCGCCGCGTACGCGCTGCCATGCACCGCTCTTGATCGTAAGGTCGGTAGAGAGATTCGTTGCAGCCCCGGCACCGCCGCCCATTACGGACAGATACGTATCCGAAGTCAGATCCTTGTTGCCGGTAATATTCTCGCCCAGTACCAGTTTATGGCAGTTGCCGTAGATCGTGACATATTTACCGTTTGCGGTGAGGATGATGTCACGGAATTCGGTATCGCCGCCGCAGTAGAAATTCATGCGGAAAATAAACTCTGCGCCGTCGCGCTTTGCATAATCCACACCGTTATAGTACGAGGTGATCACGATCGGCTTCTCATGCTGGAAATTGGTTGCGGTCGTCAGAGTATACGGACCGCAAAGGACGATCGTGCCGCCTGTTTTGCTAAGGAAATTATATGCATCCTTCAAAGAAGAGGAGGCATCATACGAACTCTTTCCGCTGCCGTTTGCATCGGCACGCAGGAAGAAGACCGCCGCATCGCTTTCCTCGAACAGATCCGCCGCCGCGCCGAGCGACTTTTTCGAGAAGCTTACATCTTCTACCGAAAGCTTGCCCTCTACGCTCTTGCCTTCGACCGCATAACCGGAAACCTTACCGCCAAGTACGCGGTACTCCAGTTTCTCGGTCACGTTGCGGAATACGACCTTGTCCACGCTGCCGCCAAGCATCGTAAGCGTAAAGGTCGAAACGGACGTATCCGTGGTGCTGATCGTTCCGACATTGCCGCTTGTTACTTCCACATGGGTTTCGGTGGTTCCGCCGGTGATCTTCTCAACTGTTGCGCCGCAGATCCGTACCGTTTTTGCCGCACGGATCTCCGGGAACTTACCGCCGCCGAGATCCGCAGAGCCTACCAGTACAAAATCTGCGCCCGAAGCGAGCTTCAGGCTGTCTTTCGTCTCAAAAATGCCGTTCTCGGCATTTACCGTACCCTTTCCGGAAAGTGTGATCGCCTCAAAGCAGGTATCGCCCGAAAGCGTATATGTACCGCCAAGCGCAAGCTCGGCATCGCCGGAAATGCCGGCAACCGTAATTTTTCCATCGTGCGCAGGCTCGGTGTATGTATCCAGTTTCATCTTGCCGATGATCATCACCTTGCCGCCTACCTTTGCCGCGGTCTGCATCGCATCTGCAAAGGATGCAGGCGTGCTCTCGGTCATGCCGTCGCCACTTGCCCCCTGCTTTGCATACAGAACGGTCTCATTGCGCAGTTCGGTAAAACCGGTGAAAGACGCAATCTGCTCAGCGGTATATGCATGACCGCTGTAGATCAGGGTTTTCGGTCTGTCTGCTTGCTTCTGCAAATTCGAATAGGTCGTCTGGGTATACTTTACATTGAGTTCGTTTACCTTTGCGCCAAGCAAGGAAACGGTCACATCGCGGATAATATCGTTTGCGCGAATATAGGAGACCTCTCCGCCAACCAGCTTCAAGTTCGCCGTACCGTAAATTGCCCGTCCGTCATCTCCGCTCACATACAGCGTATTGACCTTGCCGCCGTTTACCGTGATGTCAACATTCTGATTCTTATGTGCGCTGAGCGAACCGGCATATAAAGACTTGATCTCACCGCCGTTTACCGTGATATAGTGCGTACCGGTAAAGGTAAGATCCGTACCCTGTCTCGAACCGCCGACAACTACAGAGAACGAACCGCTTTCCACGGTAATGTGCGAATCGAGATTGACGGCTTTGTTTGCGCCGGGGCCCTGCCAGCCGCCGACAATGTATACGCCGCTGACCGTATCATCGAGGCGGGTGAAATGCACGCCCTTGCCGAAGGTGATCGGATTATACTGTGCGACAAAATTCAAGGTGCCGCTGTATTCGATCTCGATATTCTCAAAGGTGCTGTCGCCATTCAGCACAAAGCGCAAGCCCTTTGCAAAGCTAAGCTTTGCTCCCTTTGCACCGTAGTCCACCTTACCGTCATTTGTGGTATAGGTGATCGGGAACTTATGCGCGATCTCAGTCTGTGCATTTACAACCGTACATGCGTCGGTAATAACGATGATTACACGGTCTGCCCCTGAGGCGAGCGCGAGCAACGATGCTTTGTTCAGCGACCGAATCGGTCGGTCAGCCGTTGCACCGTCGTTCTGATCGTTACCCGTGGAAGCCACATAGATATACTTTTCTGTCTCTGCGGCTCCCGCGGTCACGCACAGTGCCGAAAGAAGAAGCGCTCCGAGCAACAAAACTCCGAAAATGCGCAAAATCGAACATCTTGCCTTCATAAACTGCTTTCCTTTTCTTTTAAAAAGTTTCCTGCAACTATATTTAACATATATTATAATAGAAGCATTCTGCAAATTCAAGAAAAAACCGTAGAAGAAAGTAGACATTTTTTGCGATTTCCGTGAAGAGAATATATTGCCAAATGAACCCGTCGGTTCCTTTTTGCTATATATTCAATTTGTCTAAAAGCGAATCCCGCTCGGTGTTCACGCGTTCGTAGTCTACATAGGGACGATAGATCGCCTCGATCGCATCGTGCGTGGCAAGCGATTTCGCGAGCTCTGCTGTCGCGCGCTCGACCAGAATCTCTGCCTGTTCCAGACAAAACGAAACGGAATCGGGCATCGGTGAGAGGCAAAAACCTTTGCATGTCTCGCCGCCGTTTCCGATAGCAAGCGCTTTGCCGACCGCAAGCACAGTGCGCGGTTGATTGGGCAGGACAAAGTCATAACCGATCTCGGCGCGCTTTCCCGCGAGCAATTTCTCCGCTTCGGCAAGTGCGATTTCCCCGACTATGCCCGAAAGCAGTTGCACATCGTGTGGCAAATAGGTTTCGGTGTAATCGACCACACCGATGGGTGTGGCAGAACGCGCAAACAATGTGCGATGACTTCCCTGCTCTGCGCCCATGAAAAAATCCGAAAGCCAGCGGCGCATTTTATCCATGTCTACCGAGGCTCGTGCCGACGCAAGCGCCTGCTTTTTCAAGGTGCAAGCCGCGCCAAGCATAGCGTATGCCGAAGCGTAGTGCGCTTTGTTTTCCTGAAATAAGACTTGCAGTTCCCCGCGGTGCTCGGCAAATTCCGCACGGTTTTTAAAGTGACCGAGATCGATGATCTCGTCCTCCACACCGGGCAAAACCGGATCGATACTGTGCGGCGCGGTTCCGTCCAGCAGGATAGTGCCAAGTTCAAGGACACGCACGGCATCCAGACTGTCGGGATCGCTCGCACAGTGAAACTCCTCCACCGTATAGCCTTTCTGTACCGCACGGCTCGCCACCGTTTTCATCAGTGTATTTTTTCCGACGCCGGGACCGCCTTTGAGCACATAGGTATACTGCGGTTTTTCCCACGGCGGGACGATGCCGTCAAAACGGGAAACAAAGCCACGCCCCGTGTTCGCACCGGGAAAATAGGTCTTCGCCATACTACCCCTCCTAATTCATAATCGCTATCAGTATATGCCCGTTTCGAAAAAGTTTGTAAAAAAGCAAAGAAATTTTAAAAAATTTCATAATGATACTTGATTTTTGTTTTTCTATGTGCTATTATATAAAGGCTGTTGTGAGCAACAAGGAGAAGTCGCCTAGTTGGTCGAGGGCGCGCGACTGGAAATCGCGT
>CAYQBT010000141.1:0-4549 GCA_964415775.1 uncultured Lachnospiraceae bacterium | reverse complement strand
GGCGCTTTCGATCGGTGATATTGCGATTGCCAAAAGCCTCGTACAGCACGATATGGATACAAGCCCGCTCGGCGATCCCGTGGGACTTGTATCGGGCATTAACAAGATCTATTTTGATGCAGACGCAAAAGCAGTTTCCGCATTTGCGGATGTGACCGCGCAGATCGGTGCAAAGGGCGTGATCGGCACGATCGCCTCCGGCGACCAGTTTATGTCCGATACCGCAAAGAAAAACGCCATCCGCGACCGCTTTGACGCGATCGCATGCGAAATGGAGGGCGCGGCGATCGCGCATGTTGCGTATGTGAACCATGTGCCGTTTGCGGTACTGCGCGCGATCTCGGACAGCGCAAGCGGCGACGCGCAGATGGAATACCCCAAATTCGTCGCCATGGCAGCCGAGCGCTCCCACGCGATCATCGATGCATTTTTGAAAGATTGGTAAAACCAGCCTTCCCCTCGAGGGGAAGGCTAATAAAAAGAGCCGCACGATGTGCGGCAATGTCATTTATCTAAGCACCAACAAGTTTAGATAAGCCCAAACACGAAAGATTCCTCGGTTACTTCGGCAAACGAGGGGTCTTTTTTTGTTTCATCCAATATCCTGCCAATACTTGCAAAATTCTTCAATATGTGATATAATATTCTTGCGACACAATTTCATAATTTTGATTCTATTTAGGGAAAATACCTCGGTAAAAGGTGTTTTCTCTCTTTACTCATCCCTAAATGGAATCGAGATTGTGTCGCAACAATGAGGGGACTCACTTTTTCAGTGCGTTCCTTCGGGAGCGCACTTTTTGTATGTTGATAAATGGAGGACAGTTTTATGAAAAAATATGCTTTGATCATTTTGGCAATTTTATTGTTATTTACCATGGTCAGTTGTAGAGAGGCAACCACATCAAAAGAATGCTCTCATTCTTTTGGTATATGGTCTGTTACCAAAGAAGCATCTTGTGCGAACAATGGAGTTCAATCGAGAGTATGTGAAAAGTGCGGATATACAGACACACAACCACTTTCTTCCTACGGGCACACAGAAGTAATTGATGTAGCAGTTCAGGCAACGTGTACTACTGATGGAAAAACGGAAGGAAAGCACTGTTCTGTTTGTAATGCAATTATAGTTGCTCAAACTACTATACCTGCTACCCATAACTATGATAATGGGAAAATATCTACTCCTGCATCTTGCAAAGCAGAAGGAGTTAAGGAATATACGTGTAATTCTTGTGGAAATATCAAAACAGAAGCAATTCCCAAAACAACTCACGACTATAACAGCGGTGAAGTGACAACTTCTGCTACCTGTGATAGCGCTGGTGTAAAAACATACACATGTAACGTGTGTGGTTCTACCCAAACTGAAACAATTAAAAAACTTGACCATGCACCAAACAGCAATTATATATGCACAAGATGTGGAAAGAAATGCCCAGTCGAATTGAAAATGTCATCTTCTGAGATTACAGAAGCGAAAAAGGTAAATTGGATTTCGGATAGAGAAATTGATGATTTGACAGACGAACAACAATTCCGTTTAATGTTCTCGTTGAAAGATTCATCCGAGAAATATTTGAAAGTTCCTGTTGTTGTTGAGATTAAGATTGAAAATGATAATGGTGAAGTAGTTTATAATGCGACCAAAATTGTCAAAACAAGTGATTATAGTGGATGGTCAAATGCATACGGAAAACAGTGGACTGCTGCGGCAATTTATATTAAATATTCTGAAATTGCAGGCGGTACAACCGAAGGGGGAGAAGTAACATTTACTGTATATAATGACTATGTTTCATTCGACCCAACAACTCTAACCATATATGATAATTTACCATTAAAACCAACAACCATTATTCTGCCTACTCTGCCTGACACAATTCATCGTTATAATTGGGATAATAGAATTGATTCCTCGTGTAAAATAACAAATATTACTTACGAGATTTCTGGTGATGACTTGTATTTATACTTTACAGGCGAAAAAACTTATGATGCAGAAGGAAACAAGTATAGTCAATCTTGTGTTATTGGATGGAAATTGTATGATTCCGACGGATATATAAAAGACAGTGGAACATTCTATTCTCCTAATATAGCGGTTGGCGAAAAGTTTAGAAACGAAAAAGAATATGCTTGGGGTGTCATCACACCTGGCGAAACATACACATTGGTAATTTCTAATGTTGATTAACAATTTTAACTTTAGTTAATACCATAAAAGATAAGAGACACTTGTTTTATCTGTTTTCAATTTACTAAAACTAATCTTTTCAAAAATTGATTCTGTTTCCAATCCCTTAAAAAGCATCGAAAACGTACCTTTTTCCAAAGGAGTGCATCCACCGCACGGTAAATCTACGGCGGCAGATGCGCTCCTTATTATTTGGGATAGTCACAAATTTTCTCAATTTTTATACGCAGATTTTTTAGTAAAAGGCGAATTTTTTTGGTATAAATTTTGATAACAGTATGGAGCAATTCCAGTATAACGGCTTATTTTTGCACCAAATATCGCGTAAAACGGCATTTTCGAAGAAAATCATGCCCGTACGATCCCCCGAAAGATTTCGGCATAATCTTCCTTTCATCACTCCGTCCCAAGCGGACAGGCTCTGTGTATGTGGTGATTTTGTATATCTAAACGGTATCGGAAATAAAATAAGGATAAACCCGAAGATTTACCCTTATCTAAACTTATTATGCCATATCTAAATGACATTGACCGTGCGGTCGGCTTTTTGCTTGTTATTTACTTGATCAGACCGTCCTGCGGTGTGGTGGTCGGGCCCTTAACCAGAATAACATCGGGTTCGCCGTCTACCTCCACAAACTTCATCGCATCGTAACAGATATGACGGGGAGAGATCTCCACGGGACTGAAGTGCTGATGGTAGAACATGATATACTCGCCGTCCTTGGTGCGGGTATATACCGAGTCACCCGTGCCGCGCGAGAACTTGGTGCCGCGCAAAATCGGGTTGTACTGATACTTGACGTACGGGCCGAGCGGCTTTTCAGCGATTGCAAAGCCTTCGCCGTAGTCGCCCTTATAGTGCGAGCCTGCATAGATCATATAGTACAGACCCTTGTGCTTGAAGATAACGCCGCCCTCGGTGATGCGCGCATAGTCGCACTCCCAAGGCTCGGTGGGAACCATGATCTTGACAAGCGTGTCGTCAAGCGCGGTGACGATCCCGTCCTCCATCTTGATCTCGTATGCCCAGATCTCGTTGACGTTGTTGAGGTGGACGACCGTCAGGTAACTGCGTCCGTCCTCATCGATAAACGGATGACCGCCGATCTCCAGAACATCCTCATGGATCGGCTTCATGGTCTTGGACTTGAAGGGGCCGAGCGGCGAGGTGGAGGTTGCAAATGCAACGTGCGGCTCACGGCGACCGGTCTTGGGGTTCGGTGCGGTGTGGGACGCATAGAACATGTAGAACAAACCGTCCTTGTAGATGACGTTCGGGCTCATGTACTCATTGTTGCCCCAGCCGTCACAGCCGTGGAAGACAACGTGCGGCTCCGACCAGTGGATCAGATCCTTCGAGGTATAGCACTGGAAGAGAGACATATCCTGCGTATCGGTGAAGTATAGGTAATACATACCGTCATAGAACATGATGTCGGGGTCTGCACCGTATACAACGGGATTGAGATACTGCTTATCGGGATCAAACGGCTTTGCCGGCTCGATCTCCGTCATGGAGATACCGCGGAACTCTGCCACGCCCTCGCCGAAATTGAAGCCAAAGCCGCCACGGGTAAAGTGCTTCAGCTCAAGGTCGATCTTCGGGTAGATCGGTGCGGTCTCATGCTCAAAGTTGTTGAACCAGATCTTTGCATATGTACCGCGAACCTCGATGCGGATCTTATACCATGTTTCGGTCGTGAAGGGATAGCACATGTGGCTGAGGACAACGTGATCGCTGTCGCCGCCGTTGACCTTCTTGAGCGTAAGCGAGTGATCTGCCGCATTCAGGATGAGGTAGTAGCCGACCACCCATCTTGCGCCGTTTTTGCCCTGCGAGCGGAAGTAAACACCCGCCTCACCGGTCTTGTTCAGCTTGATCTCGCACTCCAGCGCGAAATTCAGGGGTGTTTTCTCAACAGAAAACATCGTTGTCGGCTCTTTTGTGGGAAACAGCGTATTGGCTGCCGCTGCAGAGTACACACCGTTTTGCTCGGTAATCTCTGCGCCAAACTTCGTCCATTCCATAGGTATTCTCCTTTTTATAGAAAATATAGGTTGCTGATACTTTTATCATATAGCAAAAACGCGCTCCCGTAAATACGAAAAAGTACTTTCTTTGTACAAAAAGTAAACCAATGTGCAAACCATAACAAAAAATGCGGCTTTGGCGCGTTGTCCCTATCGACAACGCGCAGTGATATGCACTCTGCGAGTGCGTGATATTCGCCTGCCGGCGAGTGATATATGCCCTACGGGCATGCGATATGTTTTCCTACGGAAAACGTTATGGAAAAAAAGTCGTCTCGATGAGACGACTTTTTATCTTTAACGTTTGGCGCAAGCGCC
>CAYQBT010000140.1:0-4570 GCA_964415775.1 uncultured Lachnospiraceae bacterium | reverse complement strand
TGGGGTTTAATAGGTTTTTTTGACTTTGATACAATAGCATTCCTATTTGGCGAAATGTCAACAATAAGCAGAGTTATATATTCTTTAATCGGTGTTTGTGCAGTATTTCATGCCTTTATTATCTATAACGAACAAGATGATGAAACATAAGTTTCATAAAAACCAGAAAATATTAAATTTTGTTAAGCACAATACTTTTTTAAGCAATTTTCTCTTACCTTTCGTTTTATTAAACTTGTGTGTAAAACTAGAAAGGTATGTTTTCTATGAAAATTTTATTCAATCAATCAGCAAATCAATATAAGCAACTTAACCTTAAAAATATAGCTAATACAACAAATCAAGATAAAGTTCAAAACTTAAACAATTTACCTGAAAAAAGAGACTTAGTCTCCTTTAGAGCTTTAACAAAAGCAAAACTAAAAGGCTTTGATTTAGCTATGATTGAAAAACTAAAAGCACCACTGCAAAACTTTAGAGACGCAGAACACATACAACGTTGGGCAGGAGCTCGCTTTTTAGGACTAGGATTTGAGAAAATTAAATCCAGAACCAAACAAGGACTAATAGAGAAAAATACTATTTTAAAAGAATGGTATAAGTATTTGGAAACAGGTAACGATGCTTATCCTAACACCCTTAAATATTTGATTTATTCATCACTGCTTGCCGGACTATCTGCTAACGACGACAAGCTACCTCCAAGTTTAAATCAAGGCGTTCTGGCGGATACTGTTACGGAAATTGAAAAAGAGCTTGAAAATAATCCAAAAACTCAATTCAATTTTATAAAAAAATATACTGATAATCTAAAAAAATTAGAAATGAACATTGATGATTCAAATGTAAATAATAATCTAAAAAACTGTTGTAAAGGCTCTTTTTTAGATAGCACCGGAACCGGATGGGTAATGATTCCGTCTTTAAAAAATGATCCCGAAAACTTTGATAAGAATGTCGAGAAACTCCAAGCTTTATCTCATAATAATTGGTGCACCAGTTCATACAATGCAAGACCTTATTTAGAAGAAGGTGATTTTCACGTGTACTTAGAAAATGGTAAACCTAAACTTGGGGTAAGATTTCGAGGAGATTCTGTTGTCGAAATTCAGGGTGAAAAAAATAACTCAAAAATCCCAGGTGAATATTTTGATATATTCAAAGCTCACCAACAAGAACTGGATATAAAGCTTAAAAATCAAGCGGCAGAGGAAGTCGACCGTATAGAACGAGTTGAACCTCTGATTAAAAAGATTAGAGAAGAACTTGGCGATACTATCGAAATAAAATCAGTGGAAGATGCTGAGTATATTCTTGATTATTTTGGAGTTAAACATAAAAGAACTCCTGATAATTTATTGGTTATACCCGAATATCAGAAAATAGGTTTTAACGGCGTACATCTCAATGATATCGGGTGCGAAGAAGATAATCTATTTAATTATATAGAAAAAATTGAAGGCGATGCAGACTTCTCCGGATGTGAGTTAAAACCTTTCAAAAACCTTACTGAAATTGGCGGAAATGTTCTACTGGATAATTATGCAAATTTAGAAAACTTTGGTTCTCTAAAACGCATCGGTGGTAGTTTGACACTAAAAGAATGCTATTTAGACTCTTTAGGTGATTTAGAATACATTGGCGGAAATTTTGTAAACAAAAGCGAATACATAAAAAACTTTGGTAAAGTTAAAGAAATCGGCGGAGATGTTGATTTTTCAGAGTTTGATACAACTGAAATTAAAGGACTTGAAAGAGTTAGAGGCAACGCATATTTTAGTGGCTCAAAGCTACGCCAACTTGGAAGCTTAAAACGAATTGACGGAAATGTTAATTTTGATAACGCTTGGGTCGATTCTCTTAAAAACCTTGAACACATTGGTGGAGATTTAACCTTAGAAGACTCTGAAATAACAACCTTTGGAAAATTAAAAACTGTCAAGGGTAATGTAGAACTTACATGTAGCCTGGTTGAAGATTTAGGAAAATTAGAACACATTGAAGGAGATTTTAATATACATCAGTGCCGAGGTTTGGGTAGCTTGGTAAGAAATAGCAACCTTAAACAAGTTGACGGCGATGTATATCTTGGAGACACCAGCGTATCCGAATTTGATTTTTACGATATCGTAACAGGTAAGATTTACGACGAAGACAAACATCGTTACTTTGTTGATGAGGATTAGATGCAACGCTACGCTTGATTTGGGAAAACTGCACGTGTTTTTGACACTCGATTTGAGATGAAAGAACGGTGGGTTTGATAATTTTTACAAATACAAAGTAGGATGGGTAAAGCGATAGCGTACCCACCATAATTTTAAAAAAGGTGGGCACATTTCATTTTGCCCACCTACAACTAAACTTCGTAAATTTTCCCAAAGTTAAAAAATCCATTTTCTTTTGAATAACCTATCTTAATATCTAAATCAGGCATTGCGTTCCAGCCTTTTTCTGCAACTTTATCAAGTAAATCTTTTACATAATTAAGAGCAGCACCTTTAAAATCAAGCCCTACTGAACTCGCTTTATCAATACCTTCAATCAATAATTCATTTACGCTCTGTCCGTCAGCTGTGTAATATTCTCCGTCTTTTAGTATTAATTCTGACAAATCAAGTCCTGTATATTCTTTGAGCGAAGTATATGCACGATATTTTATCAAAGCATCACTATCGATATCTTGATTTTGCATCCCATAATGTAATAAATTTGTTGAATTATTATTTTTTTCTAATGCTTGTAAGAGAATAGATTTCATATTTAAATCATCCATTCCCTCAATCATTACACCTTTAGAGTATGGATTAATGGAAATTAATAAAGAACTGTCACCAATATCAATCCCGTTATTTTCAAGAAGATGTGCCATATTATTACTTATAGAATCGTGTTTAGCTTTTTCTGCCTCAGCATCATATTCCTCAGCAGAAACATATTGAGAATTATTTATGCGAGGGTCTTTAAGGTTAAATTGATATGCTCTAACAGTACCATACATAACCATGTTTAAGTCGTTTTGATACATTGCAAATTTTTCGGGCTCTTCCCACTGCATTGTATATCCAATACGTTCTTGCCCGAAATATTTCTTGCATAGGTATTTATCAACATCATCAGCATTTGAGAATTTTGCTCTCATACCTTCTGCCCAAGAAGCAAGTTTTTCATCAAGAGCGTGTGTGCTTTGGTTTAAATCGGAATAAGGGTTAAGCATTTCGTCTTTAGCTCTAAGATCATCTGATTCGTATTGATTAACCATTTTTTGATACCAATCATCAGGTTTATCAACATTTCTGCGGCCTTGCACATTGTAATAATTGTAATATCCTATTTCAGTCATAAACAACCTCGCTTATCGCTATATATGCATTATAACATTCTGCAAAGGTTTTACAACCCCAAAAATAGTACGTTTATAGGAAGATTTTTGGTTTATGTATTATTATCATGTAACTCGGAGGAAGGTTAAACTATGGTCTCAAGTATCCCAATGAATATGGGTTATAATAACAATCCATATATAATAATGCCATTAAATAAAACTAATGAAGACGGACTAACTGTTAAAAGTTCAACTCCAACAACAGAATTTCCTGATGAATTTATGAATAATTTAAATGATATTAAAGCAGCAGATGCTGATGGCAATAATATAATTAGCTTATGGGAACTTCAAAATTTTGAAGGTAAAACTGAATTTGCCCAAACACTTTTAGAGATCATGGAAAAATACGCACAAGATTTTAAGTATAAAAATTATACTGTTTAATTTTTCGAAACCTTATTTTTATTGTAAAATGCACTTATGAAAATAAATAATATTCAAGAAAATTCTTTTGAAGGCAGAGTTAAATTTAGTAAAAAATTAACAAAACCAATGGTCGAATATGCTAATAAAATTTTAGACCAACCTTTTTCCGGTACTACTGCAAGAGAAAGGATTGCAAAATCAACTTATGATGTAGAAATTAGCGGTAGAACTTCTAAAAAAACTATTCACCCGAAATTATTTTTTTCGAGTAGTTTTAACATGTTAAAAGATCCTAAAATTTTTCATTATACCTCAGGATTTACATATTTTTCACCTAGTAAAGGTGTAGGCATACATTCTACTGTTGCAGAAGGTGCATATAAGCTAAATGAACATTTAACAAAGTTTGAAGAATATAAAGGCTGGTATCCTTATGCTTACAATACTTTTGGCGAAAAAGTTTCTGCGTTTTTTAAAAGGTTATTTGGAATAAGAAAATAAGCATTTTTGTGAGACAGTGTCTGACCTACAAGCTATTTATTTTAATTTAGGATTTTGAATTCCATAATATTGCACCGGTATATATAAATCTTCATTATATTTAGTAAACATTTTCTTAGACATTATAACCGTTTTTGTATCAATAAAATTATCTGTATAGGTAAAATGTGTTATAGGTGTCATTATAACAGTTTTTCCTGTAGATATTGGAGCCATTGTTGTATATGAACCAGTTCTAGTTCTAGGTACATTTCTTTTAGATGCGTTATTAAAATCCTCTAAAAAAGCTTTTTTATCAGTTAAATATGACTTTTT
>CAYQBT010000139.1:0-4578 GCA_964415775.1 uncultured Lachnospiraceae bacterium | reverse complement strand
TCTTTTCGTCTATAAAGTCGTTTAATAGAACTTGTTTCTTTTATTTTTGTTTTTTTCGGTCTCACATCATTGACAATACTACAAATTCTTTTTTCTCCTGTTGTAATACGGAGTTGCTTACTTTCGTACCGGTGTCAGAACCCCGTTGTCCATCCGGAAAACGCGATCGGCGCGCGCGGCAATTCGCTCGTCGTGCGTTACCATCATCAGGGTTTGGTCGTACTGCTTTCTGGCAATCAGAAGCAGATCTAACACTTCGTCTGCATTGGTGCGGTCGAGATTGCCGGTTGGCTCATCTGCAAACAGGATCTGCGGACGGTTCATAAGCGCCCGCGCAATGGCTACACGCTGTTGTTGTCCTCCAGAAAGCTCGGAGGGGAGGTGGTTCAGTCTGTCGCCGATTCCAAGAGAAGTGATCAGCTTTTTCAGGCTCTCTTCATAGCTGAACTCGGGTTTCCCCGCAATCGTGGCAGGAATCAGAATGTTTTCGAGCGCTGTAAGCTGTGGGATCAGATTGTGCTTTTGGAAAATAACACCGATGTACTGCCCGCGAAAACGAGCAAGCTCGTCCGGCTTCATCGCCGTAATGTCATTTCCGCGGATCCGTATACTTCCCGAATTCGGTCGGATCAGTCCGGCGCAAAGATGGAGAAGCGTACTTTTTCCGGAACCGGATGCACCGATTATGGCAACGAACTCACCTGCTTCGATCGAAAAATCGGCACGATCAACGGCAGTGATCACGCTATCGGATTGACGGTATTGTTTTATCAGATTATTGACTTCCAAAATCATAGTCGATTACCTCATGCGTCTGCACGCGGCGGAAAATTCCGCTCTGCAGCACGCTTTCTCTTTTTATACATCCAAAAAGGAATCAGAGCGGATAGAACACTACACAGCAGCGTCAAAGCCATGCAAAGCAAATATGCCCATATGCGGGTTCTTGGCTCTAAAACGATTTCCGTGCCGAGCTTTATATATGTCGGCAAAATACGTGTAAAGAATTTGTTGATCAGATAGGTGCACAGTACCGAAAAGGGAAGGGATAGGATTGCCGCAAGACCAAGCAGAAAACTGTCAGATGTGTGCAGTTTTCGTATATGCTTTTCGGTCGCCGCAATAGAAAGCAGAATATCAAATTCGGCGCTTCTTCGTTTGTAAAACAGAATCTGCGAGAAGAACCAAATAATCGGCACAAAGAGGAGAAGACCAATAGAACAAGTAGTGATCAGCGCGTGATACTGCTTGTTTTCCGCGATCCAATTATCGTGGTAACTGCCGCTGGCGGTGACGGTTGCGTTTTTATACGCATTTGTAATGTCCCGCAGTACAAATTCGATCCGATCTATGTCCTTTCCCACCAGCCCATCCTGCAAGTATACGTGTAATTGATTGATTTTGGGGAGTGTAATGGGTTCGGCATAAATCAGCGGCGCTTCCGTTTCGGCAGGTGTCTCTGTATCCGTAGTCGCGTCTGTTGTGACTGGCGCTGCAGGTTCTGTTTCTGCGGCTACAAGCTCGTCGAATACTGCTTGCGGCAGAATGATGGGCGTTCCGTAGAGTGCACTCGGATATGCATGGATCACGGCACCTACCGTGAGCGTAACATATTTGTATCGGAAGGTCTCGATCTGTGCCTCTAAAAGTTCTGCACCCGAAAGCTGATCGGACAGGGCTTCTTGCAACGGATACTGCAAAATACCGATCCGAATGGTGTCGCCGACTTCAAAATCGTAGATGTCCTGATTGTTCTTGCTGATGCCGATCGCCACCGTATTGTTATCCTGCAAAACAGAAAGCGGATCGCCCTCAATGCCGTAAAAACTGTCAAAAAGCTCAAGAGTATCCTTGTCCGCGGCGGGTATATAGGAAAAATCAGTCTCGACATAAAGATTCGTATCTTTTTTATAGGATCGGAGTCCGCCCAAAGAAGAAACATCCTCTTTGTGAATCAGAACATGACTTGCCAGTTGCTCGGCAGAGACAGTGTGGTAATTCTTATGTGCCTCACGCACGCCATCGATCGCTTCAATACGCTCGATTGCCGCATCCGGTACAGTATCCGCAAAGGTAAGCGTAAATGCCGCGGAGGTCTTTGTTTTAATTTCCGTATTGACTGTATAAACATCTGCAAGATAAATTCCCGAAACAAACATCGCACAAAAGATCGCGGACATCGCAAGCAACTTTAAAGTACGATTCCTAAAGCGAAGGAGTGTTAAGGATTCATAGCGCAACGGGGACCGTCTCTTCAGGATGTTTGCCGAACGGGAGGGAGAAGAAACAAGATTGGAGTTGTCCTCGGCGATGATCATTGCCATCGGCTCCTTGCGGGAAAGTGCCTTGATCGGAAAATATGTACCCAAAAGAACAATGACAAGGAGAAACGGAAGAGTCCAGAAAATCGCAGAAAGCGAAAAGCAAAATCCGGTCGAAGTCTCTGCAAAGGCAGAGCGACAAAACAGAATCGAGCATAAAAGCGCGGGGACGAACGCAAATGCAGAGCAGATCAAAATTTCATAGGACGATGTGGCACAAAGTCGCTTTCTGTCCGCGCCGAATGTAGAATAGATACCGTATAAAAACTTCTGGTTGTTTACACGAACATTGTAGATGCCCATTAAAAGGAACATAGAGATCGCAGAAACAGCTAAAAGCATGAAAAACTGTGTTACCTTTGCCTGCCACGCATGTGCTTCCAGATCGTATAGCGGAGAAGTTTCAACGCTGACACCGGCAAGCAATTCGCCATCTGCGTACAGGACATCGTGATATCTAAGTAAAAAGGTTTGATAATTGGATGCAAGCGTATCTGCAATAAAAATTCCTTTAAAACCGTAATTCTTGTTGCCCGTCAACAGCCGAAGATATACATCATAGTTATTCTTTTCACCGAATGTATGCGTATCTACCGAAACGGTCTGATAGCAGAAATCATTCCAGAAAACGGTTCGCACATCGTCGCGGATGATCAGCATCTGCGATTGATTTAAACCTTTGACAGACACATGGTAGTTGTAAGCGGCCTCCATATCTGCTTTTTCTGTCGCATACCCTTGCGTGGCAAAGAAGGAAGCAGACAGGAGCGCAAACAGAACTGCAAACATAGTGATAGTGAAGGGGAGAAATTCTACAAACCCGCGCAAAACGGTGTGAAAAGCCGAAATTAACCTTCTTTTGATGATATCGCCAATATCTTCAAACATTTGAGCAACCTCCGCGTAGGATACGGATAGTATACAACATAAATGTGAACATTGCGTGAACATCGCCAAGGAATGTTGCATAAAAGCACGCGACAAATGTTGTATAATGCGACTGTTGTTTAATTCAATTATAATATCTTTTAATAAAGAAAAAGCACGCTGATAGGCGGCGTACTATAAGTAGACACGGTAATTGATAAATTATTGTGAATGGTCTAAATACGCATATTGTATGTAGACTTATAGTGTTCTATTGGCTAAAATATATGTAGTAATATGTCGAGGTGTAGCCAATGGATATTATAAAAGTTTTTGGAACTAATGTGCGTAAGTACCGTACACAAAAGAAAGTGTCTCAAGATAAGTTTGCCGAGATTTGCGGATTGCACAGAACTTATATTAGTGATATTGAGTGTTTTCGCCGTAATATCAAGAACATTATAAAATACTAAAAACCGACTGTGAGCAATATGGGATCTAATAAAAATAAACTATTAATGGAATTAGAAGATATTAGAACTTCTCTTTGGATAAGCAATGCCGATTTGTGCAATAGGTTTGTTGATGAAATATATTTACCTAGATTGTTACCCAAGAAAACGGCAATACCCGAAAAGTTACGTAGTTTGTTTGCAGCAGACGGCCCCGAAAAATTTTGTGTAAACATCCTCCCAATCAAACGTAGCCTGTTCGCCAGGCATAGCTGTCCATCCCCCTCGTATCAGCCGTACTCCCGGAAGTCAGCCTGTTATGCGCGCCGCAGGCGTGAATGACGCGGCTGGTTTCCGGGAACCCTAACGGCAGAGGGGGATTCTCTCATACATAAGGGAACGAACAGATTAAAGGATCAGGTGGAAAAATGGATCAAAGCCAAAGGCAGGCACGTTCTTGCTGCATCCGGCGTGAAGGTGTATCTGTATAGCTTAACGGACTTTGCAAAGGGAAAAATGACCTACTATTACGCATCGAAGGGGATCGCAGTCGTAGTCGTACTTGAAGTTCGCTATCATCCAGCGGTGGAACGCCTGTACCTTTTCTGCATCGGTATTGCTGTTACCGCAAACACACAAGTTTTCGTCACGAAACTGTCATTGCGAGAACCTCTGACATAGGCACCGAAATACAGCACTTCAAACATAAGATATATAAATGTTGGAAAGATAATCACTCTCCGGCAATTTAACACATAGGCAAGATCCATAAGAAGTATGAGAAACAGTGTGACGAAAATAATAGCTCTCATACTCTTAGATCGGACATCAAATAGCAAGAACAATGTCGGCAACGCCGAGAGCAAATAGAACGTCAACAGCATAGGCGAAAGTACAAGAAAGTCTTTCAGGTGCAAACCGAGTAGCAGATTATATGT
>CAYQBT010000138.1:0-4653 GCA_964415775.1 uncultured Lachnospiraceae bacterium | reverse complement strand
GAAAATACGCTTAGGGATTTCTTTGCCGCGCGTAAGGATACCACATTGTATCAAGCTATGGAATACAGCACGATGTGCGGCGGCAAGCGCATTCGTCCGTTTTTGACGCTGGAGTTTTGCAAGATGCTCGGCGGTAGTGCAGAGGCGGCAATGCCGTATGCCTGTGCGCTTGAGATGATCCATACATTTTCCCTGATCCATGATGATCTGCCGTGTATGGACAACGACGATCTTCGCCGCGGTAAGCCCACAAACCATAATGTGTTTGGCGAGGCACCGGCATTGCTGGCAGGCGATGCACTTATCTTTTCGGCATTTGAATGTGCGCTTTCCAACGCATATACCTCTTCCGAAAGTAAGCTTGCGGCGGCACGCGAGCTTGCGATTGCATCGGGGGCAGACGGTATGTGCGAGGGACAGATGATCGACATCGCGAGTGAAGGCAAGACGCTTTCGTTTGACGAACTGTTGAACCTGCATGCACATAAAACCGGTGCGCTGCTCCGCGTGGCGGCAAAGCTTGGCGCAATTGCGGCAGGTGGCAGTGAAGCCGATATGCAGGCGGCGGATACGTATGGCGCGGGGATCGGTCTTGCTTTCCAGATCGTTGATGATGTTCTCGATCGATATGGAAGCACCGAGGAGCTTGGGAAACCTACCGGCAGTGACCAAAAAAACGAAAAGACGACATTCCTGTCCTTTATGGATGCAGAAGAAGCACTTGCATATGCAAAGCGCATTTCGGATGAGGCTTGCGGTGCTATTCGCGGGTATGCCAATTCCGGAACACTTTGTGCGTTGGCAGAGTTCCTGCTGACACGGAAGAGCTGATGCGGCTGGATGTATATATGACCGAAAACGGTCATGCGGAGAGCCGTCAGCGCGCAAAGGTAATGATCCATAGTGGATGCGTTTCGGTGAACGGGAAACTCGCGACAAAGCCCTCCGCTGAAGTGCGCGAGGGAGACCTTGTCACCGTAAGCGGGGATCCGATCGGGTATGTCAGCCGCGGTGCTTTGAAACTGAAAGCGGCATTCGAGGCGTTTTTGCTTTCTGCAAATGGCAGGATCGCGGCGGATATCGGCGCTTCCACCGGCGGATTTACCGAATATCTGCTTGAGCAGGGAGCGGCAAAGGTATATGCCGTGGACTCCGGCACGGATCAGCTTGCAAAGAAACTGCGTGCGGATGCGCGCGTGGTTTCCTTGGAAAAGTATAATGCACGCAATCTTGCCCCGCAGGATTTTGACGGAGGCGTAGATCTTGCGGTCATGGACGTTTCTTTTATTTCGCAGACCTTGATTCTGCCGGCGCTGGTCGGTATCTTAAAGGAGAGATCCTTTTTTGTCGGACTCATCAAACCGCAATTTGAAGCAGGGAGAGAAGCGATCGGTAAGGGCGGACTTGTCAAGAATCCAGTTTCACGCGCGATGGCGATTAAAAAAGTGATTGATTGTGCTACCGCAAACAGTTTTGCGTTTTGCGGACTGATTCCATCCCCGATTCTTGGCGGCGACGGCAATATAGAGTACCTTGCTTGCTTTTCAAGAGGCGGCATGCTACAGCCGTATGACGGTAATATTGATCTTTTGATTTCTCAAACAGTAAGTACGAGGTAATTATGAAAAACGTTGCGATCATTCCCACGATTCGCAAAGACAAGGATGTTTTTTATACCGAGCAGACGATTGCCCGCTTTTTGCAAAACGGTGCTACTGTTTGGATGGAGGACGCCTTTAAGGAAGAATCGTATGCCGCGGGTGCAAATTTTGCGCCGGCAAATACTGTGTATCAAAACAGCGACTTGATCGTTGTGCTTGGCGGTGACGGATCGATTCTGCGCGCCGCGCAGAATGCCTTGCAGTATGATATTCCGCTTTTAGGCATCAATCTTGGCAGACTCGGATATATGGCAGAACTGGAAAAGGACGAACTTTCGCTGATCGATACCATCTATACCGGGCAGTTCTCGATTGAGAAAAGAATGACGCTCGCGGTGAGCATCGAGGAGAGCGATGGCGAATGCATGCCGATCGGCGTTGTATTAAACGATGTCGTCATCGGTCGCGGTGGCTATGCACGCAGTATTGATATGGATCTTCGTGCGGACGATAAAAACGTGAGGACCATTCGTGCGGATGGCTTGATTTTGGCAACGCCCACCGGTTCTACCGCGTATTCCATGGCGGCGGGAGGCAGCGTGCTCGATCCGACGATCGAATGCATCTGCGCTACCCCAATCGCGCCGATTTCGCGCTACGCTTGTCCGACGATTTTTTCGGGCAACAGCGTTTTAGAGATCGTACATAGTGATGATCGCGCCGAAAGTTGGACGGTTACGGTGGACGGTGCAGACACAAGACCGCTTTATCATGGTGAGCGATTGATCGTGCAGCGCGCGAATGCACCTGTGAAAATGCTTTCGCTGAAAAGTGAGGGCTTTTTCGAAACACTGAATAAGAAAATCTCCAAGTACGAATTGAAGAATTAGAAAAGAGGGATTCAAGTGAAAAGCAAAAGACAGGAAAAAATTCTGGAACTGATTCAGGAATACGAAATCGAAACACAGGAAGAACTGATTTTTTACTTGAACAGATTTGGCTTTGAGGCAACGCAGGCGACGATTTCCCGCGATATACGCGAGTTGAAGCTCACAAAAATTGTGGGAAGTGCAGGAAATTACCGATACGCGGCGCATGGCCATCAGCCGGCATCTACTCCTACTCCGAAATTCAACGGTGTATTGGTGGATTCGATCATTAAAGTTTCTTATGCGAACAATATTATCGTTTTAAAGACATTTCCGGGACTTGCAAATGCAGTTGGTTCCGGAATCGACGCGATCCATGCTCCGGAGATACTCGGCTGCGTTGCGGGCGATGATACGATTTTTGTCGTACTGACCAGCGAAACGGCGGCAAGAGATATTTCCGAGAAGATCAAGCATATGATGCGTTCGGTATAAGGAGGTTGACAGATGCTTGTCTCACTGCATATTGAAAACATCGCGGTGATTAAGTGTGTAGATATTGATTTTTGCAGTGGCTTTACGGCACTGACCGGTGAGACCGGTGCCGGAAAATCCATTTTGATCGATAGCATCAGCTTTCTTCTTGGTGCGCGTAGTTCCAAGGAGATCCTGCGTAGCGGCGAGGATCGCGCATTTGTCAGCGCAATGTTTGCAGGACTTGATCCGGAGGCAGAAAAACGCCTTGTCGAGAACGATCTTTCACCGGACGAGGACGGCAATCTTCTGATCAGCCGCACCATGAGTGCCGATGGCAGGACGCAGAGCAAGGTGAACGGTCGGGCGGTCAGCTCGTCTACCGTTCGTGCAATCGCGCCTCTACTTGTGAATATTCACGGGCAGAATGATAGTCTGCGTCTGTTGGAGGATGAGAATCATATTCTGTTTTTGGATGCCTATGCACGGAATACCGATGTGTATGCGGCGTATACCGATGCGTATGCGGCGATGAAGCAAGCAAAGCAGGTATATGATGCGCTACTTGCAGAAGAAAGCGAAAAGAACAAGCGGGAAAAAGAATTAAAGCACACGATCCGTTTACTGGAAAGTGCAAAGCTCAAACTCGGAGAAGAAGAAAAACTGCTTGCAGAAAAGAAAATCGTTGCAAATGCTGAAAAAATATCCAAACAGACCTCCTTTGTGTATCGGGCATTAAAGGGATCGGAAAAGGCAAACGCGGCATATATTCTGGACCGCTGTGCGGCGGCACTCATACAGATAGCCGATACGGTTCCGGAGGCAGCAGAGCTTGCGGCAAGGTTAAACACGATTCGGTTTGAAGCAGAGGATATTGCCGAAACCGTATATGATCTTGTCGGGGACGTCGGCGAGGATCCCACCGCAAGACTCGATCAGATTGAGAGCAGGCTTGAAACGATCAATCGTTTGAAAAAGCATTTTTTAACCGATGAGGCGGGGCTGATCGCGCTTTTACATACTGCAAAAGCCGATCTGGAAGCGCTGGACGAAATCGGGGATGCTCTTATGCGTGCCGAGCGGGATTGTGTCGCGGCAAAACAAGCGGCAATCATGGCGGCGGCAGCGTTGACCGAGACAAGAAAAACTGCGGCAAAAAAACTGATTCCGCTGGTATCGTCCGAACTGGAGTTTCTGGATATGGAAAAGGTTGTCTTTGACATCGCCTTTGCTTCTAAAGAACTGTCACCGGACGGTGCAGACACCGTAGTCTTTTTGATCTCGGCGAACAAAGGCGAAGAACCGCGACCTATCTCGAAAATTGCTTCGGGCGGTGAGCTTGCGCGCATTATGCTCGCGGTAAAAACTGTTTTTGCCGAAGCATTTGGCGTGCATACCGTTATTTACGACGAGGTGGACACCGGTGTTTCCGGCAAAACCGCTCGCAAGATCGGTATAAAACTCAAGGAAAGTGCAAAGAAGGCACAGACCGTTTGCGTGACGCACTCGGCACAGATCGCCTCGCTCGCAGACCATCATATGCTGATCCGAAAATGCACGGTTGCAGAGCGTACCGAGACCAGAGTGGAGCCGATCGATGGGGAAGATCGCGTCAAAGAGATCGCCAGAATTCTTGGCGGCGTGACCGTCAGCGAGAATATGCTGATTTCCGCGCGGGAACTGATTGAAGAAGGAAAAAATTAAAATTA
>CAYQBT010000137.1:0-4684 GCA_964415775.1 uncultured Lachnospiraceae bacterium | reverse complement strand
ATAGAAAAAAAGTAAAATAAAATGTGGCGAAAAAATGGTTGACAAACCGAAAGTCCTTTGCTATAATATTATGGTAACAAACTTCGGGGTGTGGCTCAGTTTGCAATGGCTCGCCTCGGCGAGACTATGAGCGCATGCGTTTGGGGTAGTCCCGAACGGGCACCGGAATCGCAGTTTGTTATGGCAAAAACAGTTTTCGGGGTGTGGCTCAGTTTGGTAGAGCGCTACGTTCGGGACGTAGAGGTCGCGTGTTCGAATCCCGTCACCCCGACCATAAAAAGCAGAATGGCTTTTGCCGTTCTGCTTTTTATTTTCTGCGTGCAGAGTTCGGACACGTGCGCCTCCCAAAGTCCCGAACACGGGACGTAGGGCAAAACGCTCCGGGGGAGCGTTTTGCGGCGACAACTGCAGACACTCGAAAGCACAATGAAGGGGCAAGCATAAAGCTTTTGATGCTTGCTGTGCCAATGTCGCCGAGGGCCTTCGCGTGTTCGAATCCCGTCACCCCGACCAAAAGAACAGCATGGCATTTGCCATGCTGTTCTTTTTTGTTATCACCGTGGGGGCATAGCGACGCAAGCGTCGCATCTCACGAATCGCCCGCATGCCACGGCAATAATGTTTGTCACCGAGTCTGTCATCCTGAGGCTTGCCGAAGGATCTGCGCCGCGCGAGCGGCGTCTAAAAAGACAAGCCTTACGGCTTGCAGATTCTTCGCTTTGCTCAGAATGACAAATAGGAGAATGCGGCGGTGCGATGTTGCCACGGCCGTAGGGGAAACCTAATGCGACCGTAGGGCGCTATTCCCCTACGGCGAAACCATTACAACAAAATCGCATCACGCGCAAAAAAAGAACCGCCGAAGCGGTTCTTTTTTTTTAGGGATCAACTTACCAAGCAACGAGGTCGGACAGTCTGTCAACAAGAACGGTAGTAACGCTCAGCTTAACAGTAGTGCCAGAAACGTAGGTAGAAATGCTGGTGGAAACATAAGCTGTAGCTACGTCAGTGTAGTCGTCGCTGTCTGCTGCGGGAACGAGCAGCTTAGCACCGTTATTGTCGATCATGAACTGGTTGAATACACCCTCGGTAGGCTCGCTGAAGGACTCGTACATCTCGGTGGTCAGAGCGTAAGCTACGAAGTAGTACTCCTGTCCCGCAACTGCGCTGTCAACATACAGAGCAACCTCTTCGTCGGAGAGCTGGATCAGCTCGTGACCAGCCTTAGCGTATGCATAGTACGCGTCGGTCTCAACTGCATTGTCGATGTCCGCGTATCTTGCGATAGGCGTTGCAAGAACCATAGACTCGAAGTCGTAATCATCCTGATCCAGATTCTTGTTTTCGCCGTACAGACCGAAGAAGTTGAAGGTGTTTGCATTACCGGTCAAGGAAGTAATGGTGTTGGTAATAGCGAACTGCTGAGTAGAAGCGTTGGTCTTCGGGATATACATGGTCTCGCCGTCAACGAACTTGAAGTACTTAACGTACTGAGGCTCGCTACGAGTAGTTGCGGTGAAGTAGATACCCTGGATCGCACCCTGAGCGGTCAGGCTGCTCAACTGGCTGCCGTCTTTGAAGAAAGAGGTATTCTTAGCGGTACCTACGTCTACAGTGCCGGTAGAACGGAAGTAGAGGATATCACCGGGCATAATGCCGCCGAGTTTGCTGGTGGAGGTGATGTCAATAACCTTCTTGTTACGGATGCTGAATACATTGTAAACAGTGTAAACGGTATTGCCATCCTCGTCAACGTCGGTCTCGATCTCGGAATTAGCAAGAACTACATAGTAGTCAACAGTACCGCCGATGTTGGAGGTGCTCCATACATCGAAGTCGAGAGACAGACCGGTCGAAGAAGTCTTCTCGGTGTCGATAACGATCAGCTTATCGGATACTGCAAGGAATACGGAGTTGGAACCGCCGGTTACGTTATAAGAGTTGTTATTGTCGTTCTTGGTTGCACCAACGCGAACGCCGATCGCACCGTCGGAGAACAGAGCTACAACAACGGTATCGGATGCCATGGTGATACGGGTCTCTTCAAGATCGCCGTCATCATCCTCGGAGCCGGGGATCGCGATCAGATTGGTTCTGCCGGTGGTATTGAAGACAAGACCGTTGGTTGCAGGAGAGGTTGCGAAAGGAGCGAAAGGATCTACTGCACCCAATGCTGCCGTGTAGTCTGCGAGATCAAGAACATACTGGTCGTATGCAGCCTTTGCTACGTCGTATGCAGCCTTGTCAACTACGTACTGGTCGTATGCAGCCTTTGCTACGTCGTATGCAGCCTTTGCATTGTTGTATTCAGTGATCTCTGCCTCAGTAGCGCCGTCAGCAGGAGCAGTGGGAGCTTCGCCGGGATTCTCAACTACTGTAGGAGCTGCGCCGGGATTCTCAACTACTGCAGGTTCTTCAATGCCGTAGGTGGTAGCTGCGCCGAGAGTGTAAACGCCGTCCTTCTCGGAGATCAGTGCGAATACGCGAGCCTCGAGAGCTTCTACAGCCTTGATGTACTTAACAGCAACACTATCAGCCAGCGTGCCGATCTCAGCAAACTTAGCGTAGGTTGCGATATCAACAGGATTGCTGAACTCTTCCTCTGCTGCATCGTAGGTAACAGAGAGAGTCTTCAGGGAAGCGAGCTTCCACTCGCCGGTAGCGGTGTCAAGAACTGCGATGGTTACATAGCCATTCTCGTCAATGTATACCTTGCCGTCAACCAGAGCATCCTCGTAGTCGTCTTCCTCCAGATCAAGCAGATCTGCAACGATGCCAGCATCGGTGGTAGCGATTACGAAGTCGTATGCGCCGAGGGTGTCCTCTTCATCCTCATCAGGCTCGGTTACGTACACGATCTTGCCGTCAACTGCAAGATACTTAACGTTGTTCTTGCCGGTCTCAAGTGCGTTGATGTAGCCAAGAACAACGTCCTTGTCGAACACGGTCTCGTTCTTAGCGGTGTACAGGCCGGCAAAGCCGAACTCGTAGGAAGTGCCGCTGATCTTAGCGGTCTCCTTAGTAGTGCTGTAGCCGGTCATTCTGCCGGTGTCGAAGGTGCCGCAGTTCTTAGCAACGGTCAGAACGTTGTCTGCCTTGTTGTAAGCGTAGAACATGAAGTCACCGGGCTCGATCTCCTCGCCAGCGAGCGTAACGTCCTTAGCGTATGCGCCGTTGGTGGTGGAAACGGAGGTGGTGTTCTCGGTAACGGTCTTGTCGGTGCCGAAGAGCTTCATGCTGGTAGCGAAGCCGTCGGTGTAGGTAGCGTAATCAACGGACTTAACGGTAAGAACGTTGTACTGACCAAAGGTGTAGGGCGTGTAGAGAGCCTCAACAACGATCTTGTCGTCGTCATTGATCTCATCGGTTACGCGGTAAGCAACCTTGCCGTAGGTGTTGAACTCGGTTGCATATGCTGCGAAGGGGTTGTCGTCATCGTTGCCAATGTACTCGTCGTCATATACGAAGCTTGCGAACGCGTTGTTCCAAACCTGAGCAGAAGCCTCGGTCCAGCCGGTGGTGTCGTTCCAAACCTTCAGAACAACTGCATACTTGCCGTTGGTGAACTTGGTGCCGCCGAGAGATACGGCAGTCTTGGAATCGGTGGGATCGCCGTTCTTCAAAAGAACCTTGATGTTAGCAGCCTTGCCAACGTTCTCAACAACGGTGTATTCCTCGTAGTTAGCAAATACGATGGTAGCCTCGTCGTCTGCATACAGATCAGCGAAATCCTCTGCGTCGCAGTCGATGTAGAGGGTTACGGGGAGACCAAGGTAAGTGGAGGGCAGAGTGTCAGCGGTGATGCCGAGGTCTGCAGCTACGAGAGTGTAGTCAACATCGCCAACGGAAACAACGACCATATCCTCTTCGTAGTCGTTCTCATCCTCATCTGCCTCGATGAACTCTACAACAGTACCAACGAGCTCTGCATCAGCAAAGCCGGACTCCTGGAGAAGAGTGGTTCTGACAACTTTGAAGGGCGTATCGTCGTCACCCTTGTTAGCATTCATGAGAGTCTCGAAAATGCCGGTGTCAGAGGGATAGATGATGTCGCCGGTCAGCGGATCGGTATATGCAACTTCAACGTTGAGCATATCCCAGATGATCTGAGCGGTCTCACCACGGGTGAGAGCATCCTTGTAGCCAACTGCTACGTCGATGTTGTCGGTCAGACCAAGCTTGTCAGCAGCCATAATGTAGCCGCTGGGGTATACCATGTTGTCGGTCTCATAACCCAGTGCACGAACTGCCATAACCAGCATATCCTGGTAGGTGATCGCATCCTGGTAGCCATAGATACCGTTGCCGCGGCCAACGATCAGGCTGATGCCGTAAGCATAGTCGATTGCCGTGCCGTACTCAGGTACGTCGGTGAAGTAAACGCTCTTGTCTGCATTCCAGGTCTTAGCATCGGTCTTGCCGGTGAGAGCCTGAACGAAGAACAGAGCTGCCTGCCAACGGGTAACGCCGTTGTCCAGGTTGAGGTTGCCGTTCTCGTCACCCTTCAGGATCTTGAGAGCTGCGAGGTGATGAGCTGCATCCGAATAGTCAGCATCATCCGCTGCGCTCGTCGTGATCACTGCCATGCTGAATACCATCAGCATTGCGAGAACGAGAGCAAGAAACTTCTTAAGGTTTCTCATTTTGGTGTTCTCCTTCTAAAATAAATTTTTCGGTGCCGCCC
>CAYQBT010000136.1:0-4715 GCA_964415775.1 uncultured Lachnospiraceae bacterium | reverse complement strand
CCTCTGACCAAGATCCCCGCATACTCGGGCGCCAAGGCGGCTATCTCCAACTTTACACAGTGGCTTGCCGTGCACTTTTCCAGAGAGGGGATCCGCGTCAACGCGATCGCACCCGGCTTCTTCTCCACTAAGCAGAATGCAACGCTGCTCTGGAATGAGGACGGCACCCCCACGGCTCGTACCGGCAAGATCCTTGCGGCAACGCCTATGGGACGCTTCGGCGAGACTGAGGAGCTGGAGGGCGGTCTGCTCTTCCTCGTAAATGAGGCAGCAGCCGGCTTTATCACCGGTGTGGTTCTGCCGATCGACGGTGGCTTCTCCGCATATTCCGGCGTTTAATGCATCATAAAAAGTACAGGAGCAAAACATCATGTCTAACATCAATAAGAGAGTTGAAGAGATCGGCGTTGTGCCGGTTATCAAGCTGAACAATCCCGAAAAGGATGCCGCTCCTCTGGCAAAAGCACTTTGTGCAGGCGGCGTCCCGATCGCAGAAGTCACCTTCCGCGCGGCAGGTGCAGACAAGGCGATCAAGCTGATGAAAGAAGCCTGCCCGGAAATGCTTGTAGGTGCCGGCACGGTACTGACGGCCGAGCATGTGGACAAGGCGCTTGCAGCCGGTGCGGAGTTTATCGTAACCCCCGGCTTTGATCCCGAGCTTGTTGCATACTGCAAGGAAAAGGATCTGCCCATCTACCCCGGCTGTACCACCCCCACCGACTACCACGCAGCGCTGAAATTCGGTCTTGAAGTCGTCAAGTTCTTCCCGGCTGAGCAGTCGGGCGGTCTTGCCAAGATCAAGGCGATGAGTGCACCGTTCCCGATGTTCAAGGTCATGCCCACCGGCGGTATCTCGCTGAAGAATCTTAAAGAATACCTCAGCGCACCCGTGATCTGTGCATGCGGTGGTTCCTATATGGTCACCGCTGACCTCATCGACAACGGCCGCTGGGAGGAGATCACCGATCTCTGCCGCCAATCGGTTGCAATCGTTAAGGAAGCAAGAAACGGTTAAGTATATCTACAAGAACGACCTGTCACAGGTCGTTCTTTACTTTGTACTTGTATGGCATAAACCCGATCAAAAATGCACATACTACCCACGGGGTGAATGATATGCCATCTGTTTGGTCGGATTTTTCCATGCCACGATTCCCTAAACTGCAAAAGGATATTAAAACCGATGTGCTGATCATCGGCGGCGGTATTGCGGGAATACTCACAGCCTTTGAACTCCGGAGACGCGGAGTAGACTGCGTCCTTGCCGAGGCGCGGTCGATCGCGGGCGGAGTGACGCAAAATACCACCGCAAAGATCACGGCACAGCACGGCTTTCTCTATCATAAACTGATCCGCACCTTCGGTGCAGAAACCGCAAGGCTCTATCTGCGCGCAAATGAAGAAGCGATCGAAAAATACCGCGGGTTATGCGGATCGATCGAATGTGATTTTGAGGAAAAGGACGCTTTTGCTTATACACTAAGCGATCCGCGTATGCTGAAGAGTGAGCTTCGTGCTTTAGAACAGCTTGGATACCCGGCAAAATTTGTTTACCGTACCGCACTGCCCTTTTCGGTAGTGGGTGCGATACAGTTTCCCGGGCAGGCACAGTTTCACCCCCTGAAGTTTTTGTCGTCGATTGCAGAAAATCTTTGCATCTATGAAAACACAGAGGTGCTCGGGCTACAAGACGGTATGGCTCACACCGCACACGGCAACATCCGTGCTAAAAGAATCGTTATTGCAACGCACTTTCCTTTTCTCAACCGCCACGGCAGTTATTTTCTGAAGCTGTACCAACAGCGTTCGTATGTAACGGCGATACAAGGCGGCGCGAATGTGCACGGCATGTATATTGACGGTGGCGGAGGTCTATCCCTGCGAAACAGCGGTGAATACCTGCTCATTGGCAGCGGCAGCCACCATACGGGCAAAAAAAGCACTGGTTGGCGGGATGCCGAAGCGTTTGTGAAGCGGTATTATCCGAATGCAAAGATCGCATATCAGTGGGCAACGCAGGATTGCATCACACTCGACGGCATCCCCTATATCGGGCAGTACTCTGCCCGTACAGAAAACCTGTATGTTGCAACCGGGTTCGGCAAATGGGGGATGACCTCGGCAATGGTTGCTTCAACGCTCCTTGCCGACCTGCTTTGCGGAAAAGAAAATGCGTATGCGCCCGTCTTTTCTCCGTCAAGATCTATCCTGCAGCCACAGCTTGCAATCAATGCCTTTACGGCAGTAACCAATCTGCTTCGCCCGACGGTTCCCCGCTGTCCGCACCTCGGCTGTGCACTTGTGTGGAACCCGCGCGAGCATTCCTGGGACTGCCCCTGTCACGGCTCCAGGTTTTCTGCAAATGGCAAGCTTCTGAACAACCCCGCAACCGGAAATCTGAAGAAAAAGCCGCCGCAAAGCAAAAAGCATTGAAAAGCGGCGAAAAATGTGGTACACTCAAGATAGTTTTCTATCGGAGGGTACCATGTGTAAACGATTCCTTTTTATTTTTGCTGCATGTACGGCTGTTTTTCTTGCTTCCTGCAAAGAAGAAGCATCCGTACCTGCTATCCGCCCCGGTGAAGCCGCTGTGGCAACAACTGCCGCCGAGGATGCAAAGCCGAACGGCTCTATCCTCATCGAAGATGAGCGCATCACGATCACTTCGCTGGAGTACTGGCCGGCGTTTAACCATGACGGCAATTTTTCAGACAACTGCCTGCAATTTCTTCGCAACTTCATCGAAAATGACGCGGATCTTTTTGAATTCAACTCGGTGCAGGTGAGCGATTGGGAGATTATCCGGGATCCTAAGATTTACGGATTCGATCTCGCCTTTAACTTTACCGTGACCGCATCTGAGCTGGAAACTCTTCCCGCCGGAAACTATAAAACGATCGTAAAAGACGCGGTGGACTGCTATATGACCTTCAGCGGCAAGGATCCAACCGAGATCATAGCGCCCGCCAAGGACAGCACCGAAGCCTCTGCAGTCGTAACCGACTGGTTAAATACGACCTATTCCTGGTATATGCCCGACTACAAAACAGCCGAAACCGTTGGGTGTATCAGTTATCTTTCCACCAGATATGCAGATGGTGAAAAAATGCTGTATGAGGATCTTGCAAAGCTTGCATCCGAGAAGCTCGGCATCGCGGTGCAAAAGGAGGATCTGAAAAGTTATTTGACGATCGAAAGCAACCGGCTGTATGTGTCGCCGTTCCACATCGGCGGCAATACAGAATTTCTCATCACAGGTGAGGAGAAAAAAGGAGACTATACGGCGGTGACCGTGCAATTCTATGCCGACTGCAATGGCTTTATCCTCTCGGATACTGTCGAATACCGTATCGGCGACAAAGAAGAACTACTGGGTTGTACGGTGCTGCGCAAAGCGCCCTATACCCCGTACGGACTTCGCAACGCATTCCAATAATGAAAAGCAGAGAGCCCGGGCTCTCTGCTTTTCATTTAGATCAGTTATTTCTTTTTCTTGATAACAACAAATACAACGGCTACAAGCGCAACAACCGCTGCAACGATGCCGATGATCAGACCGATCGGTGCTACAGTTTCTGCGGGAGCAGGCACTGCTGTGGTCTCTGCAAGTGCAGGCGCTGCTGTGGTCTCTGCAGGTGCAGGCGCTGCGGTAGTCTCTACGGGAGCTACAGTGGTCTCTGCAGGTGCTACAATAGTCTCTGCAGGTGCTACAATAGTCTCTGCAGGTGCTACGGGAGCTGCAGTAGTCTCCACAGGAGCTACAACAGGTGCAGCAGTGGTTTCTGCGGATGCTACAGGAGCACTCGCGTCGCCGTAGGTCTTTACGGTACCGCCGAGGCTTTCAACGGTGCAGATCTCCTGTGCTGCCTTGGACAGGATCGCCGTGCCGCCCATCTCTACCTTGATCACATAGTGATAGTCGTTACCGGGCTTGGTCAGAAGATCAACCGTATCGGTAATCGTCAGGGTTACGCCGAGCGGAACTACGATGGTGTTCTGCACATTCTCCTGGAACAGGATGATGTTATCAAAGGTAACATCGCTGTTCAGCGTCAGAGTTGCAGCACTTGCCATCTTGAATACGCCGGAAGCAGGATTCTCTGCCGGTTCGGGATTTCTGTAGTCCACGCCGTCATGTACAGCGGTGATCGTCAAAGGAGCAGACATCATCGGCATCGAATAGCTTGCGCCGAGATATGCCTTCTGCACTGCAACCACCGTACCGCCTTCCTGCAGCAGACTCATAACACCAACATCCTCAAAAGTCTTCCAGGACTTCTTGGGGGTTGTAGGGGTAAGACCGTCATTTGAGTCGCTACCATTAAAGGCAACGAAGGCAACCGTGCCCTCTGCAGCAAAAGCGGACAGCGAACAGGTGCAGATCAAAAGCAAAGCAACAAGCATAAGAGAAAAAAACTTTTTCATATGTACCTCCAAATTATAGGCGTTTCAGCCTTATGTATTCATATTAGCACATTCTATACAAAAAAGCAACAAAAAACCACTGTAGAAATCTACAGTGGTTTTTGTGATGCAAGTAAATTACTTGGTAATGGTTGCAGTGGAGGTAGCGCCGTCCCATGCTACGGTTGCGCCGAGGGTCTCAGCAACAAAGCGTACGGGCATGTAGGTGCGGCTGTTCTCGATAAATGCGGGAGAATCGAGCGCAACTGCCTGACCGTTTACAACTGCCTCAGCTGCGCCGACCGTGATCT
>CAYQBT010000135.1:0-4763 GCA_964415775.1 uncultured Lachnospiraceae bacterium | reverse complement strand
TATTGCGTCAGTAATAACGAGATGTCCTTGACATTTTTCGTTTTCAGTTCCATCACAGTCATCTGCAATACATTTCCCACATTCTTCACATTCAGTATGTTGATGATTTGATTCTATGTTACATCCAACTAAACATAGTCCAACCATTAATAAAAATATACTAATTAAAATTTTTTTCATTTCTATTTTCTCCTATTTTTTCGCAATAATAGCATATACGTTCCAATAAACATCTATTTTTTGTTCTTTCGAAAGTTCTCCTAACTCATTGTCATCTTCAGTTACTTTTTTCTTACCTAAAAAAGTTAATTCACTTATTTCAAAACCTGCTCTGATTAATCGATCAACTATACTTCCACAGTTTTCTAATTGTTTAGAATAATTAAATCTATTAGCTCTGTTAAATATATCATCTACTATTTTATAATCACTTATTTCATTCGCAATAGTAATTAAATAGCCACCTTTATTTAAAACTCGATATATTTCGTTTATCGCACTCATACCATCTTCACCATTAAATCTTGTTGAGCCAATACCAACATATGATGTTATAACTTCAATGGAATTATCTTTAAAAGGCATATTAGTATTACTGAAAGAAGAATAACTTATATTTGAAGTAAGATTATTTGTTTTAATTACTTCTTTCCAACCTTCTATAACATATGGGCATGCATCTGATATCAACACTTCTAATGATGGATTTTGTTTTTTTATACATGGCGTAAGGCCTAATCCTGGTCCACAAGCAATTTCGACATATGGTAAATTAATTTCTACTACTTTTTTCGCAAGAGTTGTAAATGCGTCATTTTCTCCCTTATTAATTTTTAGATTCCAATTACTTAATAACCACCCTGAATTAACCCATTCTTGTAATTGTTCTTTTCCAAATTGATCTCCATCATCTTCTGAACCATAATAATATACTTCATCTTTTATTTCTATAGGATTAATTCTTAATTTTTCACTAAAATACTTTTTCATATTTTTCACCCTTCTCCTTTTATTCTAATTCATTTACTTGATAAATTAATTCTTTATATTCATCAGTCAAGCGATATTTTTCAAATATATTATTATCAAGTTCTTCAATTATGCGTTTCTTTAAATCTATAGATGCATTACTATATCCACCAATAAATTCACAACGAACTTTATTCATAAAAGGAGATAATATATTATGTGGTTTAAAATGAATTATATATTCTAAAGGATGAATTATTTCTTTAAAATATGATAATACTTTATTTTTATTATTTGTGGTTGTAATCTCTAATTTTGCTAGTTTAATGTACTCAAAAATAATTGATATTGCATTATAACCATAGTCGTTGTCTTTAACAAAAACTAGTTCTTCAATTTTGATTAATCTTTCAAGATATTCTTTTTTATATTCATCCGTTAAATTTGGATTATTATTTCTGATTATCTTTTCTGATTCTCTAATAATTTCATCTATAAATTCACCGATATTTTTCTGAATAGCATAAAGTAATTCATAATTTTTTAAATATCTAATTTTTGCTACGTCATATGTATAAGAAAGATTTCTTGGCAACTGCTTTAAATAATACTCTGCCATCTCAAAATTATTCATTTGAATGTACAAATCAAAAAGGCTTTGTGTTGCATAAATTCTATTGACATTATTAGTTGATTTTTCTAAAATACTTTCTGCAAATTTAATGATTTCACTAGAATACTTAACCTCATTTGTAACTATATTAATTGTATTCATTATTGAAATTAAACATATTTTGATTTCTTCGTTGTTAGGTAATTTTTTATATGCCTCTTGCCATAAGATTAATTCATTATCGTAATCGTTATTTTTTTGATATTCATATGCCTTGTTTTTTAATTCTTTAACATATTCATCTTGTTTAATTTTTTCTA
Source organism: uncultured Lachnospiraceae bacterium (assembly GCA_964415775.1). Classification (GTDB taxonomy): domain Bacteria; phylum Bacillota; class Clostridia; order Oscillospirales; family CAG-272; genus UMGS902. The sequence continues at coordinate 2,861 of CAYQBT010000135.1, read as the reverse complement.
CACCTAATAGTTCATCAACAGTTATTTCAAAAATATTTGCAATAAAAGGCAATAATGTAATATCTGGATATGTTAAACTTTGTTCCCAGCGTGATACTGATTTTGATGTTGTCCCAAGTAATTCTGCTAACTCTTCTTGAGTCATCTTTTTTTGTGTTCTATAAAACTTAATATTGCTTCCTAAATTCATAATTTTTCTCCTTTATTAATGCATCGTAACGGCCAATTACACTAATATTATAGTACTAAATAATGTTTTAATCCACCCCACAGAAAGGGATATGTGTTCTCAACTTTTGAGAACTAGTCCCATTATACTATAAAAATGATTATTTTTCCACCATTATCTCTTATAGGTTCGAGTCTCATCAGAACTAAAGGTTCGAATCCCGTAAGTTAATGGTTCGAGTCCGTGGTCAGTCTAACCTATTGTTTAAATCTAAATGTTTCATAAATGTATAAAAAAAGAGGATATTGTAACCTAAAATAGCTAAAATACCCTATAAAATAAAAAATTAGCCCTCTTATTCAGAAGACTAATAGATTTACGAAAATGTGTATTTAGGTCAAAATGTTTCATTTAGACTTTTTTGTGTACTAAATGTTTCATTTGAGCGTTTTACTGAACGATATGTTTCATAATGCAACTTTTTGTTCGTAACTCAAATTCTTTGTTTGAACTAAATGTTTCATAAAAATTAAAACAGGCCCATCATGGTACGCATGAATCAGAGGCTTGATGGGATCTGTCAATATATATTATGAATCAAAATAATTATTTAATACTATTTAATACGTTTTCCCAATTATCAACAAATCCGATTTTTTCTATTTCAATATTTGAATATCTATTAAATAACGCTTTTAATTCACTTATCATCATATCTCTTTGGTTATTATTCTTAATTAATTTTATAATTATAAAAATATATATAAATAATTTGTGATTACTATTAGATACATTAATATTATTAGCCACTAACATTTTTTTATCTTTATTAGAAATTTTTGGAGCAAGTTCAAATTCTTTCCCATAAATTCGTCCTTGATGGGCACATGAATTTCTTAAATTAGATAAAACGTATAAATAATTTTTTAAGTATTCCCTGTTAATATTTAAGTAACCTCTACAAAGAGAATCTTTATTACTATCAATTAAGTTAGCATACATCATTGATATATTTCCAAACGACATTATTTCAACCAAAACCCATATAGGTAAATAATCACCTTGAAAGTGTTTAATAAATGATTCTTTGGAATATTTTCTTGTAATACTATCATTTATATCATCTTGTAGACTATTAAATCTATCTTCATCTAAAAAGTTATTTTTATCTAAATAGAATATTGCATCAATGTTTAAAGATAAATTAAGTGCGAGCTGTGTTTTAATTAAGACTTCTATATATCCTAAATAAATATAAAGTAATTTTCTTAACTCGCAATCAAAATTATAAACTTCTACAATATTCTCAAAGGTTGTTTTTCCATTAAACTTATCATTAACAGAAAAAAGTTTTAAATATCCACTAAGTCTATAATAATTAACTTGGTTTAAAAAATCCTTTGCAAGTTCAATATCTTCAACGATTAATCCCCTATCAATAAGAATTTGAACTTGTTGTTCAATAGTTTTTGGATCTTTCATTATTCCATTCCCCCATATGAATAAAAAGGCCCACCATGGTACGCTTGAATCAGAGGCGCGGTGGGATCTATTGACATTATTATAGCACACTTTAGATTAGAAATCAATGATTTAGAATAAATTTATTATAATTACTTATACTCCAACATTACTTCTAAATAACTATCTTCTACAACTTTCTCGATTAAATTATTGTTTTGGCCATAATTATGCATTTTATTAAATAAACCAAGAAATGCGTTTCTAGACCATCTTACCGCTTCATCTTCAAGATGCTTAGGAAATAATTTAATATACTCACTAGCAAATTTCTTTACAATCTCTAAATACTCATCCATTAATGGTGCTAAATATTTTTCAACTATTTCATATAATTTATTCTCATTATCTTTAGAAATGTATGGGATAGTTAAAACTAGTTTACCACTATCATCTTTAATAACAAATCCTTTCATGATTAAATCAGCAACAATTTCTTTATTAATTGGTTCTACACCATTAACAATATCCATACAAGCACTAACAGCAAAATCTTTAATAGTTTCTCTTTTATTAATACCATCAATTCCAGTAATTCGTTCTATAATAGTATTACCTCCATCAGTTACATTTCCAGTTCTTACGAAACCATACATATGATTTGAATACTGACCTGTTGTATATGATGCTATATAATTCCAGGCAAACCCATTATATTTAATTTTTAATGGTCTCCAAGACATTTTATTATACTCGTTATTTACATAACATATGGAAAGCATAGTATATAAATGAAATAGGTTTTCTTCCTTCATAGTACCTTTATAAATATTTAACTCTTTAGCTTCATTCCAAATATTTTTAAAAGCATCATAAATTCTATCTTTAATAGGATTAACATAAGTAAGAAAGTTTTCATCATAGAACTTATCATATTTATCAAACCAAATAATAAAATCAGTTCTATATTTTCCCTTCTTTTCTTCAACTAACGCTTCTCTTTTTAATAAATTGTTAACACTGTCTTCAATGTAATATGCAGGTACTCCACATATCTTTGCTAACTTTTCAATCGTCTTTGGTTCTTCATAACAATTAAATAAAATGTTTTGTGACAAAGCATCACTAATATAAGCAACTGGAAATGGGATATTATCTCCATCAAAGTTTCCTGTTCCATAAATATTAATTTCCATTTTAATCGGTTTTAATGCACTTTCTTCCATATTTT
>CAYQBT010000134.1:0-4764 GCA_964415775.1 uncultured Lachnospiraceae bacterium | reverse complement strand
GCCGCCATATATTCAGCCATATGATGCGTTTTAAGATACGCGGTCTGGTAGGTAAGCACCGCATAAGACGCCGCATGGCTCTTATTAAACGCATAGCTTGCAAAGCTTGCCATATCCTTGAAGAGTTCGATCGCATCGGCTTCGGACATTCCGTTTTTCTTTGCCCCCGCAACGAACAAACTTCGCTCTGCCTCCATGACGGAGGCTTTTTTCTTTGACATGGCTCTGCGCACGATGTCCGCCTTGCCAAGGCTATACCCCGCGATCTCGCGGAATATCTGCATGACCTGCTCCTGGTACACAATACAACCGTATGTCTTGGACAAAATACGTTCCAAGGCGGGATGCTTGTACAACGTCTGCTTTTTTCCGTGCCGCCGCTCAATATACTGTGGAATAGAATCCATCGGTCCGGGACGATACAGCGCGATAGCGGCAATAACATCATCTATGCAGTCAGGGCAAAGCTGCGTGAGTACCTGCTTCATGCCCTTAGACTCCATCTGGAACACGCCGCCCGTCTGCCCCGCAGAGATCAGCTTGTACGTCTCCATATCGTCAAAAGCGATCTTTTGAATATCAAAATCCGGATGCTCTTTTTTGATCAATCGCTCCGCATCGGCAATAATCGTGAGATACCGAAGCCCTAAAAAGTCAAATTTGACAAGTCCGAGCTCAGCCGAAGTATCCATATCAAACTGCGTAACGGTGGTTTCACCGTTGACCGCAAGCGGTACATAGGAGGAAACCTCCTTGTCCGTAATGACGACACCTGCGGCATGCGTAGAAGCGTGCCGCGGCATGCCTTCCAGCGCCCGCGCCGTATCGATCAGTCGTGCAATATTGGCATCGCTTTCATACAGCGCTTTCAGCTCTCTTCGCTTTAAAGCATCATTCAGCGTTACGCCAAATTCACGCGGCACAAGGTTTGCAACCTTGTCCACCTCGAAATAACTCATACCGAGCACTCGTCCGACATCACGGATCGCCGCCCGCGCCGCCATGGTACCAAAGGTAACGATCTGCGCAACGTGTTCGACACCGTAATGTTCGGAAACATATCGGATCACCTCATCACGGCGCTCATAGCAAAAGTCTACGTCAATATCGGGCATGCTGACACGCTCGGGGTTGAGAAAACGCTCGAACAGCAGATCAAATCGGATAGAATCCACGTCCGTAATACCGATGAGATAATTCACAAGGCTGCCCGCACCTGAACCTCTGCCGGGACCAACAGCTATACCGTGCTCCTTTGCATAGGTCACATAGTCCCGCACGATCAGAATGTAATCCGTAAAGCCCATCTGCTCAATGACAGACAGTTCATACTCCGCACGGGAAGCATAGTCTTCTTTCGTATAGGTATCAAAGGTAATATATCCTTTAGCGATCTTTTCTTCCAGTCCGCTAAAGGCATACGCACGCAAGAGTTCTGCAGGAGACTTTCTACCTTGCGCCGCAATCTTCGGTAAATACAAATTACCGAATGAAAAATCAAAATTGCAGGCTTCGGCAATCTTTACGGTATTGTCGATCGCCTCAGGTGCCATGCTGAACAGCTTTTGCATCTCGGCGGTGGTTTTATAGTAAAACTCCTCGGTTTCAAAACCGATCGGTTTGCCATCCGCAAGCGTGGTTCCTGTTTGAATGCACATCATGACCGCCTGATGCTCGGCATCCAGCTTTCGCAAATAGTGAACGTCGTTTGTAGCCACAAGCGGCAACTGCATTTCCGTCGCCATCTTGATAAGCTCCTCGTTCACTTCCTTTTGCTCCGGAATGCCATGATCCTGCAGCTCAAGATAAAAATTTCCTCTGCCGAAAATCTCCGACATCTGCTTTGCGTATGCTCTTGCCCCCGCATAGTCACCGCTTGTAATCGCACGCGGAATAAAGCCGGCAAGACATGCGGAAAGAGCAATCAATCCCTCGGAGTGACCGCGCAACAGTTCGAGATCCACACGTGGTTTTTGATAAAATCCCTCGGTGAAGGATTTTGAAACGATATAAATCAGATTCTCGTACCCTTTTTGGTTTTTACAAAGGAGAACGAGATGATTACCGGACAAATCGCGTCTTCCGTCCTTATCAAATCGTGTACGCTGTGCAACATACACCTCGCAGCCTATAATCGGCTTGATCCCCTCAGCTTTGCAGGCTTTGTAAAAGGATACCGCACCGTATAAAACGCCGTGGTCGGTAAGTGCGACCGCGCTATGCCCTGCATTTTTTGCCGCTTTCGGGATGTCAGCAATACGGCATGCGCCGTCCAGCAAGCTGTATTCACTATGTAAATGCAAATGCACAAAATCCATTGCCGACATCCTCCTTATATTTTATAAATCCTTGCTCTTTATGTTCTCTGCAAAAGCGCAGATCTTCTCCAAACGATGATAGAGCCCCGGCTTGCTGACCGCCGGTGTCATCGTTTGTCCAAGTTGCAGTAAAGACATCTCCGGATACTTCAGCCGCATCTGCGCGGTATATTCCAGCTCAGGTCCGAGTTCCGAAAGTCTGCCGCGATCGGAAAGATAGCGGATCGCGGTGATATGCTTCGCCGCAGAAGCGGTGGAACGCGCAATATTGCTGGTCTCGCAATTTGTGCGGCGGTTTATATCGTTTTTGATCTCATGGCTGATTTTTGCATTCATAAAATCAAAAGCCTGTTTGCTGGCGCCGATATAGAAAAGAAATTCCTCAATAATTCCGCTGTCCTTGGTATATAAACTTTGCTTTCCAAGGCGTACAGAGGTCTTAAGGGTATATCCGACATCCGTAAGCGTTGCCGCAAGGGCAGAAAGATTCTCTACCGAGCGGCTCTTGATCTCCAGATGATAGTTCTTCTTTTCGGGCGAGCTCACCGTGCCGCCGCCGACAAATACACCGCGCAAAAATGCACATAAGCATTCATCACATTTGAACAGCTTTACAAAATCCGACTGCAAGCAGCAATTCTGCAAAAACTCTCCTGCGCTCTTGGATGAAAACGAAAGCAGAAAAACTCCGCGTCCGCCGGTTTTTTCCGGCGTTGCTTCTCTGCCGAACTGTTCGCGGATCATCTTCGCGGAAAGCTCAGCAAGCATAGTGCCTTCTACATACAGCGAAATATCTTCGCCGCTCACATCCGCACCGCCAAACAGCACGCCGCTGATAAAAGCACGGCGGCAACAAGGCTTTTTCATCTGAAAGGACGCTGCTTCCAGTTTGGTTTCCAAAGAAAACGACATTATTTTTCCCCCACAAAGCGGATCTCGCATTCCAGCGTGACACCGAATTGTGTAAACACCTTTTCTTTAATGATCTCGATCAGAGAAAGCACATCGTTTGCCGTAGCATCGCCGGTATTGACAATAAATCCGGCATGCTTCGGCGAAACAACCGCACCGCCGACGCTTGTTCCCTTCAGCCCCGCATCCTCAATCAGCTTGCCGGCAAAATGCCCCTCCGGGCGCTTAAACACACTACCGGCACTCGGATAATTCAGCGGTTGCTTTTCGCGGCGGCTTTGCAGATGCTCGTTCATTTTCGCGCGGATCGCATCCGGTTCGCCTTTTGTCAGTTTTAATGTAGAGGAAAGAATAATATAGTTCTTCTCCATGAAAACGCTGTGACGATACCCGAAATTCTGCGATGCATTGTCCAGCGTGAGAAAACCACCGGTATCCAGATCATAGCACTCTGTCGAATATACGATATCCGACAGTTGTCCGCCGTATGCCCCCGCATTCATATATACCGCGCCGCCAAGCGTTCCGGGAATGCCGTTGGCAAACTCTGCACCGCTGAGCCCCGCCGTACTTGCGTTGGTGCCAACGCTTCCAAGCAATACGCCGCAGCCGCCGGTCAGGTATTCGCCGTCAATCTGTACTTTCCGCATATCAGTCGTAACAAATACGATACCGCGAAATCCCTTATCCGATGCAAGCGTATTGCTTCCGTTACCGATCACGATATACGGAACACCGTTTTGCCTTGCCGCGTCCAGTGCAAAGGCGAACGCTTTTGCGTCCGCGGGATACACCGCAAGATCGGCGTTGCCGCCGATTCGAAACGAGGTAATGCGCTTCATGGAGTAGTCACGGCGTACGAAAAACTTGCTTTTTCCCGCTTGCCCAGAATACTCCGAAAGTAAATTCTCAAAATTTTGAACAGACATAAAAGCAGTCCTTTTTCAGTTTAGAGAGTAAAACGATGGAAAGTCTTTTTGCCCTTTTTCACAACCATACCGTCTCCGGCAAAAGCTTCCTTATCAAAGGTTTTGTCAAATGCCTCTACCTTGACATCTGCTGCAAGCACGCCGCCCTGCTGGATCAGTCTGCGTGCTTCGCCACGGGAAGGTGCAAGACCGGACAGCACCAACATATCAATGATCGTGATCTTGCCATCGGTGAAGTTCTCCTCACCAAGCACGGTCGAGGGCATATTTTCAGACAAACCGCCGTTTGCAAAGACTGCCTTTGCCGCGCTGAGTGCCTTTTCTGCCTCTTCTTTACCGTGTACAAGCTCGGTCAGCTCGTATGCCAGCTTTTCCTTTGCGCGGTTGAGTTCGCTGCCTTCCAGCTTTGCATACTCGTCGATCTCCTCAAGCGGCATAAACGTGAGCATCTTCATGCACTTAATAACATCCGCATCGTCCACGTTTCTCACGTAGTGTAAGAAATAAAAGGGGCTGGTCTTATTTGGATCGAGCAAAACTGATTTGCCTGGGGTCTTGCCCATCTTGTTGCCGTGCGAGTCGGTGAGGAGCGTGATGGTCATACA
>CAYQBT010000133.1:0-4812 GCA_964415775.1 uncultured Lachnospiraceae bacterium | reverse complement strand
TGTCACCGGTAACAGCGCAATCGACGCGTTGAAGCCCACCGTGCGCGAGGCATATAGCCATCCGGAGCTTAGTTGGGCACAGGACAGCCGTCTCATCATGATCACCGCGCATCGCCGCGAAAACCTCGGCGAGCCGATGCACCACATGTTCCGCGCGATCCGCCGCATCATCGAGGAGCATCCGGACGTCAAGGCGATCTACCCGATCCACATGAATCCGGTCGTTCGCGCTGCGGCAAATGAGGAGCTCGGCGACTGTGACCGCATCCGTATCATTGAGCCGCTGGATGTGCTCGATTTCCACAACTTCCTTGCGCGCTCCTATCTCATCCTCACCGACAGCGGCGGAATTCAGGAGGAGGCGCCCTCGCTCGGCAAGCCTGTGCTCGTCATGCGTGACACGACCGAGCGCCCCGAGGGCATTGCCGCAGGCACGCTGAAACTGGTCGGCACCGACGAGGAGACGATTTACGAAAACTTCAAGCTGTTGCTTGAGGATAAAACCGCTTATGACAAAATGGCAAAAGCCTCCAACCCCTACGGTGACGGCTTCGCCTGCAAGCGCATCGCCGATATTTTAGTAAAATAAAAGCAAAAAACGACCGCACAAGCGGTCGTTTTTAACTTGTCCGAATCGCATAGACAAAATACGGAATTCTTGATATAATTGTTTTATGTATAAGAACACTGTAATATGGTTTGGAGGATCGAATTGATACAGACGTATTTACTATTGAGCGAAACGAACGCGGATAGATCCAAGTTCGAGCAAATATATACCGAATACCGAGAGCTTATGTTCCGCGTAGCCAACGCGCGACTGCATCATACACAGGATGCGGAGGACGCTGTGCATCATGCGTTTATGAAAATAGCAGAAAATATTCAAAAAATTGAGCCTGTGAGTCCAAAAACGAAGCAGCTTGTCGTAACTATAGTAGATAACCGTGTGACGGATATGTTACGCGTGCGTGGCAGACATCCGGAAACGCAGTATGAAGATGCGGTTTTACATAGTTTGTCTACGCAGATTGCGGAGGAAGATATTTTGACGCAGTGTATTTTAAAATTGCCAGATAAGCAGCGGCAGGTTATATGGTTGAAATATCATCATGGATATGACTTGCGTGAGATTGCGAAAATGCTCGGTATCTCATTGGTATGGGCGCAGAAGATCAATCAGCGTGCAAAGAAGAAGCTGAAAGAACTTTACGAGGAAGGCGGCGGAAAAATATGATATCGGAAGAGATGCTGTGTAAAGCCGCGGCGAGATCCAATGCACTTTACGTAGAGCACTATGAAAAAATCGTTCCGGCACAGCCGCATATATTCTCGCCTGCATTTGAAAAAAAGATCGAAAAACTGAAACGTAAAGCCGATCATCCGCTATTGTATCCTACACTTCGCCGCGTTGCTTCGGTGCTCCTCGCGGTACTTGTTTTGGCAAGTGCATGGCTTGCGGTGGATGTCAAGGCAAGAGAAGCCTTCTTCGGATGGGTAAAAGAGTTTTACGGAAATCTCTTTGTTTATCAATATGAGGGGGAGGTCGTACAAAATGCTGTCCCTGCAGCGTATGAACTGACATGGATTCCCGAGGGATATACTGAATTTCTAGTGGATGATACTCTGTATCCGACAATTATATATGCGAACGAAGAAGGATTGTTCCTAAAGTTTCAATATGCTCGTGATTTTGATGACGCAAACTGGGCGGTCTCTACTTTGGATATGGAGTGCAAGCAAGTTATGGTAAACGGACAAAAAGCAGACTTTTTGTTCTCGAAGAATCCGGATATAAGCAGTGCGATCATGTGGATAGCGCCTGACGATACCGCCTTCTTTATAGATGGGTTCTTTGATGAAAGTACCTTGATTAGCCTTGCTGAAAGCGTCCAAAAAAAATAGTTTTTATAAAATTCTTTCTTTTTGTCCAAATTTCTCCTTTCTCATCGTATATATAGATAGAAAGGAGGTGAATTGGAATGAAAAAGCGTTTTTTATGTCTTTTGCTCGGCTTCATTATGTTGCTTTCGGTCTCTGCATATGCAGTAACCCCTCGTGCTACATTGATCAATTCAGATATTGCTTTTGATGGCACAGAAGCAACATGTACCGCAAATATCTTTGGCAGCAAAGCAACGGACGAAATCACGGCGACCATGCAGCTGCGGCGGAACGGCGTATTGATCGATACTTGGAGCGGATCCGGTACGGGTACCCTGCGACTGGTTGGTACCGCCGAAGTAGCACTCGGAAAAACCTATGCATTGATCGTAAACGCCACGATCAATGGCGTAGCGCAGACTCCCGTCACGATTTCGGAGACAAACAACTAAAAAGAAAGGATAGTTTCATTTATGAGAAAGAACAGAATTTTATCTTTAATGTTAGTGTTTGGTTTGCTCAGCACACTTTATATAGGTGCGTCTGAATACCCATACGATGATAGCGGCCTTGAATATAACGGCGCTCCGATTGTATATGTGGAAGATGACAGCGAATTGCCGCAAGCAATGCGGGATAATATCGAGAAATGTAAGAATGAACCATATATATCTATTGAAAAGGAGAGATCGTTTAATGAATGGTTGAATAGAACTTCTGGAAGAATCGGAGAGATCACGCCGTATTGGATAACCCGTCCAGCGCTTATTACGGTTTTGCAATATCCGCAGGACACAGATTATTATTGTGGATATGCAGCATTACAAAGCATTTTGGGTAGTTATAATATTGCTTTAGCACAAGCAGAAATTGCGGCTGATGCGTATAATGCGAATGCAGCCTTAGCATGGTTTTCCGGTAACAACGCACAAGCAACGGACTGGAGGAGATATCCAGCAGCAGCATACTTGGATTCTCTCCCGGAAATTGATCACGAATACAGACCGTACAATTCTTGGTTTGGCACCTTTAATGCAAGCGTGTTAGTAGAAAAAATCAAATATGATATAGATGAAGCTGAAGTAGGAGTTCTCGTTTGCGGCATTTCTCGAGCGGGTGCTAATAGCGAATCCAGGTTGCCAAATTACCCCATAGATCAAAACATCGGCCACTGGATCGTCGTAAATGGATACTGTTGGGATACAGATACGCAATCGGTTTCGGGGATTTGCTATGCAGATCCGGCAAAATCGGAAGCTGTTTCTTGGAGTGATGCAATATCGGAATATGCAGAAACCGATCCGGAACGCATGTTTAAATTTGCCTCCGGGAATGGAATTATTTGGTAACGCATCCACCGCACACTAATCGCATCTTTTATATGCATTTGACATTGCATAATATACCTGTTTTATAATCTCGCTATGCAAATACGGGTTATCGTATGTGCACTTGGTTGCACATACGATAACCACAATGACAGATGCATAGTATTTTGGAGGAAATGTATGTTAATACACGCACATCGAAAAAATATTCTGATACTTGCCTTCGCATTTGCTCTGTGCATGTGTCTGCCCTCATGCGTAAATATAGGTGAATACCCCATCGAAACGGAATTTTCTATATCCTCCACTATTGCAACCACAGAGGAGCCTCCAAACAGTAACCCCATGAACTCCCCGTATTTTGATGCTGATATCTATGCAAAATGCACACCCGCAGAAACTATAAAAAAAGATCTATGGTATACATATTATGCGGGAGGACCGGAGTATCACAAGAGCTTCAAATTGTATTTTTATCAGGAAACCGCAAACTTTTCCGACCTGTATCCGAACGCCAAATTGCAAAAAAAGGAATTTGCATATCTCGATACGTACGAGAGTTTCAATCAACAGGAGATATACGGGCAGTATTTGTATTTTTCCGTTAAAGAAAAGGGCGGGGATAAATATCTCTCCCGCTATAATATGGATACGGATACACAAGAGACCGTATTTTATTATAAAGGAGAGAATCAAATCTCCGTTGCTGCCGCAAGCGATCGATACTTGATTTGGAAAGAGGACGAAAATGCAAATTGGCTTAAGGTATCGCTACATTGCTTGGATCTGCAAACGGGTGAAAGCGAAAAGTTTTATACCTATACACGTAATGAGCATGGCATAATGAATGCGTGGAACTTCCATAACATTTTAATTGACGGTTCGATCGTATATTTTGACGATACCGTAGGGCGTACGGACGGAAAGGCGGATATAAATCTGTATGCATATGACATCTGCAAGGATACACTTGTTTCGGTGGAGGAAAAAAGGGGGGCACAGCCCTGGCCGTATAAAGGTGTTTCCTGGTTAAGCTACGATGATGCGGAAAAGGAGTATTTATTTAAGAATAAGGATAAAGCCATAGATCCCATTCGCATAGGGGACAGTTATATCACGCTGTATGCGTCCGATAATATCCTCACGGGATATCGTAATGCAGCGGCGAGAGACGGTATTTTGTATTTTGACGGCGAACAAACGCACCCTGTTATAGAAAGCACGGGTACGATCGATCAGGTATCCTGCACGGATGCATTCATCACGTGGGACGGGTGGGCAAACGACGCACCGCTGATATACGATATAGCAAAAGAAAAAATCGTAAGCGTGGATTATCTTTCGGACGGAAAACGGTACGTGGGATATTGCAGTGATTCGTATTTGATTTTTGTAGCGAGCGATTACGTTCCGGATCCGAGTGCCGGTGAGGATGCTATAAAAACAAGGGCGTTCCTGTACTATTTTGTAAAAACAGAAGATCTGCAATGATGCTTATGGAAAGAATAAAAGCAACAGGCAGTAGGCAAAAAGCCTACTGCCTGATATTCTTTATACCAGCAGCACGTCGGTGACAAGCATGATGCAAAAGCCGACGAGC
>CAYQBT010000132.1:0-4857 GCA_964415775.1 uncultured Lachnospiraceae bacterium | reverse complement strand
GCATGGCAGAACTGTACGGAAGGATACTCCTTAGCTGCCTGCAGAATGTAGGACTCGTGACCGAAAGAGTTTGCAAAGATGATGTTACAGCCGTCTTCTGCAAGGTCAACTGCTGCTTCGTAGCACTCATTGCCCTCGGGAATGTTGGTCTTGATAACATACTGCTCCTCGGTAAGACCGAGATTTGCAACTGCTTCCTTGAAGCCTTCGATGAAGTTCTTGTCGTAGGTCGAGTTCTCATCATGGAGACAGATGAGACCGAACTTAACATCTTCGATGCTGTTGATGCCTTCGTTCTTGGTTTCGGTTTCACCGCAAGCAACAAGAGCGAGCATCATTACTGCAACAAGAACAAGTGCGAGTAACTTTTTCATTTTGTTTTTTCCTCCAAAAACAATTGATATTTTTGAGGGACTCCTCCCCCTGATCATGGATATATCTATTATACTGATTTGTGTGTTTTTTTGCAAGCCTTTTTCTACAATTTTTTACTTTCTTTCCATTCTTCTTTCACAATTTCGACACCCTCCGCGCACAAACCGAAAAAGTTAAAAAGTTCCATGCGCTTTTTCTGCTTTTTTCGTTGTCAAACGCCAAATTACATGCTATAATAAAAAAGATACGTTTTCCCCGAAAGGAATCTTTTAGAAAATGAAAGCAAATCTGCTCAAAAAAATATGCATCACGGTGCTTGTCACCCTTTTCATGCTGCTGCTCCTTGTCTACAGCGTGATCGGTGTTGTGATGCTCGGTCCCTCTGAATATGCAAGCCGCCTGCTGGTCACCACCTTAATGGAGACGAGCGCGGCGAAATTCGTCCCGAGACTGTATATGAGCGCCGAAACAGTAAGCAGCATCATCGCCACCGAGGATGAGTCAACCGACATCGCCGTAGAAAAAGCGCTGATCAAGCTGCCCGAGAAAAGCGAGCTTCTCCCCGACGATTCCTCTGTCCCCGTGACGGCTCCCGTGGAGAATGAAGACGGCATCGAGGTCTTTGATGTCAAGGGTGCGACCTTCTACGGAAAGATCATGGTGGTCAAGGATCCCACCCGCGTATTTGTGGGCATCCCTAAAGAGGGATTTGGCGAGGGCAAGAGCGGTATGACCGTGCATGCCATGATCGAACACTATGACGCGATTGCCGGCACCAACGCGGGCGGCTTCTACGACCCGAACGGCAACGGCACCGGCGGCATCCCTGCCGGCATCGTCATCTACGAGGGCGAGTTGCTCTGGGGCAACCGCGGCAGCTACTACTCGCTTGCCGGCATTGACGCAGACGGACTTCTGCACGTGGGCAAGATGACCGCGCAGGCGGCACTCGACAGCGGTGTGCAATACGCCGCCTCCTACGGTCCTGCGCTGATCGTCAACGGCACTCCGCAAAATGAAAAGCGCGCACTCGGAGGCGGTCTCAACCCGCGTACCGCGATCGGACAGCGCGAGGACGGTGCGATCTTACTCCTGGTCGTCAACGGCAGAAGCGTGGACTCGCTCGGCGCAACGCTGGATGACCTTGTGGAGGTCTTTCTGGAATACGGCGCCGTCAACGCAACAAATCTGGACGGCGGCTCCTCTTCGCTAATGATCTACGAGGGTGAGAATATCACACACAGCGCCTACGTTTACGGTGAGCGAGTGGTCTCCACCTCCATTCTGGTGAAAAAATAAGGATAGCTATGAATACGAACGATACGAATACCGAAATGTTAGAAGAAAATGCCGTCCCGGAAACGGTAACCGCCGCCAAAGAGCCTGAAGCCGCGGCAGAGACCGAGCCGGTCGAAGCACCCGAAGCGGCTACGGCGGCAGAAGAAGCTTCTCCCGAAACAGCGAAGAGCGAAGAAGCGGAAGAGTTTCCCGAGGAAGAAGAGTTTGAAGAGATATACATACGTCCGCGCATGCCGTTCTGGAAAAAGATCCTGATCTACTGCTCTGTCTGGCTGGTGCTGATCGGCGCAGCCTGCGCGGTCATGTGGGATATGATGGTACAGTATGAAGAGGCACAGCCCTGGTATACTGTAGAAGAGTATCTGGAAAACTCGACGCAAGCGGCGTTCTATACCGCTCTGCTCAGCGCCTATCCCGATGTGCAGAATACATACGAGCCGATCTATGAGATCGCAAGATCGCTTTCTGCCAAGTACGGAGGCGATCTGACCTATACAAAGCTGATCCGCGAATATACCTATGAGCAGCCGGTGTATCTGCTGCAGAGCGGCGATCAGAAGCTGCTGAAGCTGACACTCTCGCAAGGAGCAGAGACCGGTTTCCTCGGGCTCGTCGGCTACCGCGTACATTCGATCGAACTGGTCGCCTCCGACCTGTTCACCCTGCAGTCCTACGGACTTGCCTTTCCCAAGGGTGCCGAGGTGCATGTCAACGGCAAGGTGCTGACCAAGGAAACGCTGAAGGCGGAAAGTGCCTTTTCGGTGTACGGTGAAGACGGCTACAGCGCTTGCATGCTGGAAAACTTCTTTGAGCGTCCGATCGTCAAGGTGACCTATGACGGAAAAGAGCTGACTGCGCGCGAGGGCAGAGACTTTCTGTTCGATGCACCCGATGCCAAATTGCATACGCTGACGCTCACCGCGCCGGAAAACGCGATCGTGCGCATCAACGGCAAGCGCGTTACCGATTACTTCCTGACCGAAACCGCCGCATCCGAGCCGGATGCGTTCGGCGCAACGATCAACCTGAACACCTACACGATCCCCACCATTAACGGTACGGGTACCGTAACCGCTACGCAGGACGGTGTGTTGCTACAATCCGAGCAGATCAACGACCTCTGGTCTGCATGGCCGGTCAAGGCAAGCTGCACGGTCGTTTTGCCGGGTGATGCCGTTCTGTATGCAAACGGTGCGCCGATAGAAGCGTCGTTTATCACCGAAACCGGCATCCCGTGGATGTCTGTCTTTGCAGGCGTCAAGAATGCGCCTGCCGCAAACCGCTATACCCTGACCGATCTGTATACGCTGCCTGAGCTGTCTGCAACGCTTGGCGACAAGCCGCTCATACAGACCGCCGACGGCTCCGACATCGTATTTGTTGCCGAAGCAGATGAAACCCTGCGCGAGACCTACACCAAACAGACGCTGAACTTCATGAATGCGTACCTCTACTATACGACGCAGGGCTATTCCAACACGCGTGCCAACCTCGATGCCGCGAAAGCGCACGTAGCGTATCCCAGCCCCCTGTATACCAATCTGGAAAACTCCTACATCGGCTACTATTATATCGCGCCGCAGCGCATGTCCGTGGAATATATGAAGGTGGAGAACTTCATCCCCTTCGGCGAGGATGCGTTTACCTGTGAGCTTTCCTATAAGATCAATCTGAAAAACTGGGTGGGCGAGACCACCGAGGAAAATACCATGTGGATCGCATTTGCCCGCAGCAAAAACGGCTTTGCTCCGGTCAATATGCTGCTCATGGAGGAATAAGTATTGCAAAAAAGCTTCCGGAAACCTTTGTTTCCGGAAGCTTTTTTTATTCCATATCCTCACCAGCGAATGTGTCGGCGGTATTCTTGACCGCTGCAAGGTCAATGATGCCCTCGGCGGCAAGATATGCAACGACCGATGTTGCGATCATGGTCACGCCCTCGGTCATAGAGCCGTTTGCCAGCAGCACGATGCCGCTCACGATGCCCGCTACCGCCACAAGGAACTTGCGGCTGGTCAGTTTGGTCTGCCAATCTGTCATATGCTGTTATCCTCCATACCTACAGTCTTATATTCTGTTTTTTTCTTTTCCCACGCAGATTTGATCATATACGAAACGATGCCGCCCGTCATCGGTGCACCGATGTATAAAAGCAGATCCGCAAGCTGTACGGTCATATCGCCGCGCGCGACCTGCAGTGCAACCACCGCAAAGCCGAACAGCGCGCCGATAAACCACAGCACGATCATAAAAAGCAGTGCACGCTTGGAGAATGCCCGAAAAGAGGGATTCTTCGGCCTTGCGCGTTCAAAAATGATCTTCATCGCAGTGCCTCTGCCATGTTGTGGATCAACTCGGGCAGGTACTGCACGCGCGGTGCCGTCTGCTCCCAATACGCGGGTGTACGCAGAATGCCGCGCGACATGAGCACCTGCAGATCTGCCGCGAGTGCGGACTTTTCGTATATTCCCGTCTTGTTTGGAATCGCCAGCACCGTTTCCGGCGAGAGTGTCGCTTTTCCGTCTGCACCGCGCACCTCAAAATGCAGATGCGCGCCAAAGGAATAGCCGGTATTGCCCATCACGCCAAGCGTGTCGCCCGCACGCACATACTGTCCCTTGCTGATCGCGCGGCTTTTCAAGTGGCAGTAATAATGGTACTGTCCGGCATCGGTCTTGATACAGACATAATTACCCCATTGCCACGTAGCATTGCTCCTGTCGGTCACGATGCGCGACTGCACCACCACGCCGCCGACCGCGGCAACCACAGTATGCGAGCCGATGCCGACCATGTCATACCCTGTATGGTTGTCCCGCTTGCCGTTCAGCGTCCTCTCCCCGTAGGGAGAGGTAACGCGGACGGCATTTGCATCAAAAGGAATGATCAAAGCACGCCCTCCTTTCGCTTTTCGTCGTGGAAAACCTCCAGCACCGTGATGCGGTGCTCGTGATCATCCAGTTCTCTTCCATGGCAGGATATCCGCTCCTCGTTTCGCGCCATATTCTGATTAAGCGCATCGATCGAGCAATTAAGTTTGGTAATGCTGGTATTCAGTTTAACGATCGGCGTGGTCACGCTGATGCCGAAGCCTACAAGCGCGATCAGACCGACTACGATCTCCCATGTCATTCCGCATCCTCCCCCCGAAAGTGCGCCTTGACTGCGTCAAAGATCGCGTTA
>CAYQBT010000131.1:0-4878 GCA_964415775.1 uncultured Lachnospiraceae bacterium | reverse complement strand
GATGTGCTTCCAGGACAGCTCGCTGTTGTGTACCATGCCGTCTACGCCGCCGAGGTCAACAAATGCACCGTAGGTAGCGAGGTTCTTAACGGTACCCTGATAGTGCTTGCCCTCTTCAATAGTTGCCCAGAATGCATCTTCCTTTGCCTTGCGCTCCTCGCGGAGTACGGCACGGATAGAAGCGTATGCTCTGTGGCGCTGCGCGTTGATGTCAATGATCTTAACCTTCTGGGTAGTGCCAACGAGGGTTGCGAGATCGCCGCCCTTCGGTACACCGCTGAGCGATGCGGGGATGAATACGCGAACGCCGTTCAGAGCGATCAGTACGCCACCCTTTACTGCCTCAACGACCTTGCCCTCAAGGACAGTGTCGTTTTCCTTTGCTTCGACAATATACTTCCAGTTCTTGTCGGAGTCAACGCGCTTCTTGGACAAAACAGCAATACCGTCGATATCGCTGACCTTGATAACAAAGCCCTCAACCTGATCGCCGACCTTGAACATTGCGTTCAGATCTGCGCCCGGCTCGTCGGTAATCTGGTCGTATGTAATAACGCCGGTTGCTTTCGCACCGAGGTCAAGACGGATCTCGTTGTTCGAAACCGACATAACTGTGCCGACTACGGTATCTCCTGTATTTAAAGTTTTGAATGAAGCCTCAAGAAGTTCTTCAAAGTTTTCAAGTTCTGCCATGGTTTTATATACCTCCTCTATAATACCGCTCGGAGTGGAAGCTCCGGCCGTAATACCAATATGATTACAATCGGCAAAATCGCTTTTGCGGATCTCTGCCGCACGCTCTACGAGAACACATCTCGTGCAATGCGCCGAAGCGATCTCGTGCAGCTTGTGCGTATTGGAGCTTTCTCTGCCCCCGATCACGATCATGCCGTCACTTTGCTTTGCGAGTTCTTCTGTCTCGCGCTGCCTTTTTTCCGTAACACTACATATTGTATCAAAAATAATTGCGTTTGTATATACTTTTTTGAATTTTTTCTCACATTTTTTCCAAAGAGTTGTGTTTTGGGTGGTCTGTGCGACCAAAATTATGGATTTTTCGGGATTTTTTTCCGCTTCCACATACTTTTCGAGCGCTTCTTCGCTGTCAAAAACCACACTTGCGCCCCTTGCATAGCTCAAAATGGAGAGCACCTCGGGATGCACGGGGTTACCGACCACGGCAAGAACGGTATCGGCACTTGTATTTTCGTCCGCGATTTTATGGATCTTTTTGACAAACGGGCAGGTCATGTCCTCGACCGAGAGATTCGGATACCGCGCCTCCAGATCGCGCAAATGCTGTTCCTGCTCCTTCGGGATGCCGTGGGTGCGGATGATCACGCGCGCCTTGGTTCCGCGCGCCGCGACCGTCTCCACGTCGTCGATGCCGATCACCTTTGCCCCGCGGGCAGCAAGCTGCTCATTATAAATGCGGTTGTGGATCAGGTGTCCGAGAATATACACCTCGGCGTTGTCCGAAAGCTCCTTCTCCACAAACTCGGTCGCACGCTTCACGCCAAAGCAGAAGCCTGCCTCTTTTGCAACGGTTACGTTCATTTGTCAAGCCCCTCGTTTCTGAGCGCTAAAATGCGATCAAATACAAGCTGTGCCGCGCGCGTATATTCCTCCGCGCCGCCTTGCGTAAAGCCGAACTCCTCATAGCGGATCGGCGCACCGATGATAACTTCCTTGCGGCGCAGGAAACGGTATTTGTAGTTCTTTACACGGATAAATACAGGCTGTACATTCGCCTTCGAGCGGTAGACCATCATGCCTACCCCGCTTTTGACCTCGGTGGTCGCGGGATCGACATACGGATGGCGGGTGCCCTGCGGGAACATTGCCACGATCTCGCCATCCGCGAGGATGGAGAGCGTCTTTTTGATCGCCCCGACGTCTCCGCTGCCGCGATCGACCGAATACGCACCGAGTGCACGGAAGAAAGCGCCAATCAGCGGGATCTTGAAAAGCTCTTTTTTTCCAAGAAAGCGCAGTTGGCGCTTAAAGGAAAACGCAAGCGAAAGCACATCCAGCATTGCCGTATGGTTGGCGCAGACGATCAGCGGACCTTCCGTCTGCTCATGCTCTGCGCCGTACGTCTTGATGCGCATACCGCACCGGATGATCGGCGCAAGCACCGTTCTCAGAAATCGATAGAATCCCTTTTGATTCTTATCTTTTTTTTTGCGTTTTGCTTTGCGGAAAGCGTGTCCTCCACGATTTTCTTTGCCGCCGCAATGCTTTCTTCCAAGGTCATTTCGGAGGTATCGAGCAGGACTGCGTCCTCCGCAGGCTTCAGGGGGGCAACATCGCGTCCGCTGTCGCGCGCATCGCGCTCACGGATCGCGGCAAGCGTCTCTTCATAGCCGACGATCTCGCCTTTTTCGGCAAGCTGCTTCACGCGGCGGTCGGCGCGCGACTCTGCCGATGCAGTCAAAAAGATCTTGACCTGTGCATCCGGCAAAATAACCGTGCCGATATCTCTGCCGTCCATGATGACATTGTTCTCTCTGGCAAGCTTTTTCTGCGTTTCCAGCAAAAAAGCACGCACAAGCGGCACTGCCGAAACGACAGACGCATATTTTGCAATGATCGGGGTGCGAATCTTGTCGCTGACATCCTCGCCGCAAAGGTACATCTTCTGCTCGCCGTTTTCATATTTCAGTTCAAACTGTACATCCGGCAGATTCTTTTCAATGCCTGCCGTATCCTCGGTAGAAACACCGATACGGTACATATAGAGTCCTACCGTGCGATAGATCGCGCCGGTATCCACATAAATATAGCCGAATTCCTTGGCGAGTGCCTTTGCAACCGTGCTTTTTCCCGCACCGCTCGGTCCGTCAATCGCAATTCCTATCATAAAATCCTAAATCCTTTCACCAGATCGCATTTTCTGCCGCAAGGCGTGCCGTGGAAAACGCAATCTGCAAATTGAATCCTCCGGTATAGGCATCAACATCGATGACCTCTCCGCAGAAATATAGACCGGGAACCTTTTTCGCCTCCATCGTCTTTGGCGAAAGCTCCTTGACCGAAACACCGCCCGAGGTGATGATCGCTTCATCGATCGGCCGGAAGCCTTTGACCGTAAGGGTGTATCCCTTGAGGATCTCCAATAGGGCGCGCCGCTCCTCACGGGTGATGGCATTGACCTTTTTCTGCGGATCAATGCCGGAGCGCCGCACGATCACAGGGATCATCTTCTGCGGCAGAAGTTCGCCGAGGCTGTTGGCAAAATCACGGTTCTGGAACTTTGTAAAATCCGAAAGCAGCCGAGCATCGAGCGTTTTTTCGTCCAGCGCAGGCTTGAGATCCAGTTTCAGAATATACCGTCCCCGCTCGATGTTTTTCAGATGCGAGGAGGCACTGAGAATCATCGGCCCCGTTACGCCGTAATGCGAAAACAGCATCTCACCGAAATCGCGGTAAATGCACTTGCCGCCCACCGTGTCGATCACTTCAAGCGCGGTATTCTTCAGCGAAAGCCCCTGCATTTCACATGGCTCGCGCTCGATAGTCTCCAGCGGTACAAGCGAGGGAGAAAGCTCGGTCACTTCGAGGTCAAATGCCCGCGCAAAACGGTAGCCGTCGCCCGTGGAGCCTGTGCGCGGATAGGATGCACCGCCGGTTGCCACGATCACGCGGTCAAAGATACGCACCGTATCGCCCGTAACCGCGAAGGTGTCCCCCTCCGCACGCACAGACTTGACCGTTTCGGACAGGTAGTGTACACCGTTTTCTTTCGTGTATACGCGCAGAGCGTTAACAATATCCTCTGCATTGTCGGACACGGGAAAAACGCGGTTGCCGCGCTCGGTTTTGAGCGGTACGCCGCGTTCCTCAAAAAACGCTTTTGTATCCACAGGAGAAAAAGCGTTCAAAGCAGCGTACAAAAAGCGAGGATTGGTGGGGACATTCTCGATCACGGTGTTTATGTCGCAATCGTTGCAGACATTGCATCTGCCCTTGCCCGTGATCCGCAGTTTTTTGCCGCTGAAGCTGTTTTTTTCATAGAGTGTGACCTCGCCGCCGAGCTCGGCGGCGCGTCCCGCCGCCATCATCCCTGCGGCACCTGCACCGATTACAGCGATCCGCATAGATCAGTCATGCACCTTTGCATACGCATTGAACTCATCCCAGATGCGCTCAAGCTTGTCAAACACATCGTTCAGGTCGCCCTGCATTTCCTTAGCGATCGCAACGACCAGCGCATTGAGAATGCTGAGCGGTGCAACGAAGGAATCCACGATCGAAGCCATATCACTGCGGCAGGCAAGCGTCTGGTTGGCAAACGGCGCGATCGGAGAGAGCACGCTGTCGGTCACGGCAACGATGTTTGCCCCCTGCTCTTTCGCATAAGCGACCGCGTTGATCAGACGAGCGCTGTAGCGCGGGAAGCTGATGGCGATCAGCACGTCTCCCTCGCCGATGCGCAGCATCTGCTCAAACACCTCGCTGCCGCTGGTCGCCTGCACCAGACGGACATTATCAAACATCAGGCGGAAATAGTGTGCTAAGAAGCTTGCCAGCGAGCTGGAGGAACGCATGCCGAGAATATAGATATTCTTCGCGCCGATGATCTTGCGCACTGCCGCGGAAAAATCCTCGCGGTTGATCTCCTCCATCGTACGGCGGATGTTGTCGATATCCGATTCCAGCACGCTGGTCAGGATATCGCCGTTGCCGATACGGGTGTTGGTGACCTCCATACGCTGCTTGGTGGTCAGGCGGGTGCGGATGATCTCCTGCAAGGACCGCTGGAGACCGGGATACCCGTCAAAGCCGAGCTCGATCGCAAAGCGCACGACCGTAGACTCAGACACGCCGACCTCTTTGCCAAGCTTGGATGCGGTCAGATATGCCGCCTTGTCATAG
>CAYQBT010000130.1:0-4900 GCA_964415775.1 uncultured Lachnospiraceae bacterium | reverse complement strand
ACGCATCTTTCGATCGACCGTAACCGCATGTATCTCAGCGGGCACTCCAACGGCGCCAAGGGCGTTGCGTATATGATCGATGCCTATCCGAACACCTTTGCGGCAGGCATCCTCTCAGCAGGTGCTTCGTCTATCGGCAATTACAAGAACCTTGGAGAGATGGCAAACACGCCCATGCGCCTCTACTGCAGTAATGACGATCCCTACAACTTTGCGGGGCTAATGAAGAACCTCACGCTTGCCATGACCCTGAAGGGCGGAGACGCTGTGTATAAGGAATACAGCGGTCTCGGACATGGGATCTTCCCCACCGTCTCAAGCGAACCCGGCCTGCTTGACTGGATGTACGAGCAAACACTGGTAAAAGAATAAGAAAAGTCCTTCTCACGGTTTCGTGAGAAGGACTTTTTACAGCACCGCATTTTCAAATGCAACGGTGCTGTGCGAGGTAACGGACATATCAAAGAAAGAGTTTTTGAGGAACACGGCGGCAAAATTCTTATCCGGACGCAGGAGAATATGCGTACCGTAGGCGCCGTGGCTGTAGATCGTGCCTTTCGGCAGACGGTGCTGTCCCGTCACCATAAAACAGCCGATACCGTGGTTTTCACCGCGCGCAAGCCCCGCAAGCCCATCTGCAAGCGCAGGGGTGAACATGGTTTGCACCGATTCGGTCGAAAGCACGCGCTTGCCGGAGACCTCGCCGCCGCCAAGCAGCATTTTGCAAAAGATCAGTACATCCTGCATCGAGCTGATAAGCGAGGCTCCGCCTGCCTCATAGCTGCGCGGCATGCCGCGATAGAGATTGCCGCGGAAGTTGACCTCGCGGTCCTCGCCCGCAATGCGCTGATGCATCGGCACAAGGCGGGCATATTGCGCATCGGTTGGCTGAAAGGTGGTGTCGGTCATGCCGAGGGGCGCAAACAGATTGGTCTGTAAATACTCGTTAAAGGTCATCCCGCTGACTGTCTCCACGATGCGCGCAAGCACATCGTAGCCGGCAAAGCCGCTGTACGCCGCCTTGGTGCCCGGCACAAACGCCAGATGAAAATGCGCGCCGTAATAGTCGGTCACGCTTTCGAGCGAGGTCTTTGCCTCGGTGGGCATGACCGCATATTCGCGGTTGCCAAGCTCGTCCGCACCGAGCCCCGCCGTATGCGTCAGCAGGTCAAACAGCGTGATCTCGCGCGGCGGCATCCCTTGGGAACAGATGCTCCCATCGGGCAAGATCCTGCCAAGCGCAAGCCGCCCGAAGGACGGACAATACCCGGAAACGGGATCGGAAATATGGATCTTTCCCTGCTCGTGCAGCTGCATCACCGCCGCCGCGGTAAAGATCTTGGTCACGGACGCAAGGCGGTACAAGCTGTCCGAGGAAAAACGGGCATCGCCAAAGCTCTCTTCAAACACCGTCTCTCCGTCCGCGATCACCGCCGCCGTGCCGCCGAAGCACTCACGATCGGCAAGCTGACTCGCAAACAGGGCATGCAGTTTTTCCTGCATCTTATCGGATACGGGCATAGATTTTCTCCTTGATAAAGGTATATCCCATGCAGGTAAGAAGTGTCGCCGCATAGGTAAAGATACCGCGCAAAACGAAGGTATACAGCATATCGGTCTCGCCCGCGCGATAGAGCATGTCGTTTGCGATATAGATAAACAGTACGTGGGAAAGATACATCCCGTACGAGGAGCGATCTAACAGCGAAACTGCCGCGGGGAGTGACCGCTGTCCGATCAGGCGGGCAAACAGCGCGGTCAAAAAGAAGATCGCGGCAAGGCAATAGCCAAGATGCAACGCCTCAAAATAGGGGTACACCGCGCCGTATACCTGTGCGCGGTAGGTAAGGAATGCGTCTGCAAAACCGAATGCGGCAAATGCGCCGCCGAGCGGCAGAACGCACTTTTTCAGCACGCCGATCACCCGTTCATAGTGCTTGCCGACCGCCGCGCCGATCACGAAATAGCAGAGATACGCGGGGAATACGCGGTCGTCGTATTGGAAATGCACGAAGAGCTTGAAATATACGGTGAGCAGTACCGAGCCGCCGCAGAGCAGCCAGACATTTACATGCCGAAGCAGCCAGCGAAAGAGCGGCAGTAACAGATAAAACTGCACAATGGTGACGATAAAATAGAAATGGGAGCAAAGTGTGCCAAGGAAGATGTATTCCAGAAGGTCGCGCCATGCAAACCGATACCAGCCGATCGAAATGAAGTAGGCATAGTAGGCGCCCACCCACAGAAGATAGGGGAGCAGGATCTTTTTTGCCCTGCCGAGAAGAAATTTTCCATAATGAAACGGCTTTTGGGAAGCAAACAGCTTGACGCCCGACAAAAACAGAAAGCCCTGCACCACAAATGCCGAAAGCCGCCAAGGAACCATCACAAAAATAAACTTGACGCTCTGCTTATCCATATTCGGCAGCGTCCAGGAAACAATGTGAATGAAGATCACGGCAAGGCACATCAGAATATTGAGTAGCGAAAGCTCGCTCTTACGCTTTGTCATGGCATTCCCTCCTTTTTTGTATAGTATACCACACGATTCCAAAAATTGCAGTAGTTTCCAAGCAAAAAATGTACAACATCCACCCGCGGCGGTTTTCCAATTTCAACTTGCAAAAAAGTGCTTCTATGTTTATAATATAGACATACAGCACAAAAAGGAGCGCGCCATGAAACACAAAATCCTACTGATCACTACGGGCGGCACGATCGCATCGGTCGCGGGAGAAAACGGACTTGCGCCGATGGGTAGCGGCATCCTCTCGCGCGAGATCGATCAGCTTCGGGTGTATTACGACATCACGGTCTGCGACCTGATGTGCCTCGACAGCTCGAACATCCAGCCCGAGGAATGGATCAAGATCGCCCGCTGTGTATACGAACAGCGCGGCGGCTATGACGGCATCGTCATCACCCACGGCACCGACACCATGGCGTACACCTCCTCGGTGCTCTCCTTTATGCTGCCGAACATCGACCTGCCGGTCGTGCTGACCGGCGCACAGCTCGCCCTGCAAAACCCGATCTCCGACGCATTTGACAATCTGCGTACCGCCTTTCTGATGGCGGCATCGGGAAAAGCAGGCGTCTATCTTGCCTTTAACCGCCGCGTGATGCTCGGTTGCCGCGCCGTCAAGGTGCGCGCCGAAAGCTTTGACGCCTTTGAAAGCGTCAATATGCGCTACGCC
Organism: uncultured Lachnospiraceae bacterium; assembly: GCA_964415775.1. Classification (GTDB taxonomy): domain Bacteria; phylum Bacillota; class Clostridia; order Oscillospirales; family CAG-272; genus UMGS902. The sequence goes on along the minus strand of CAYQBT010000130.1, from coordinate 1,703 downwards.
GCCGAGGTCACGACCGGCGGGCTGAAGATCTACGAGGACGTTCTGCCAAAGGCAAGCGGCGAGCCGAAGCTGCTCGACACGCTCAGCACCGGCGTCTTTCTCATCAAGCTCACACCCGGTCTTTCGCCCGAGATCTTTGACGCACTTTGCGATCTGGGATACCGCGGAATCGTTGTAGAGGCGTTTGGCGTAGGCGGCATGCACTTTATCCACCGCGACCTCGCGGGCAAGATCCGCGGATTGATCGAGCGAGGCATCTCGGTCGTCACCTGCAGCCAATGCCTGTACGACAGCAGCAATCTGCACATCTATGAGGTCGGCAAAAAGCTGCTCGACGTCGGCGTGATCCAGGGCTATGACATGACGACCGAAGCCGCCGTCACCAAGCTGATGTGGGCGCTCGGCAACGGAATGACACCCGGGGAGATCCGCGCCTTCTTCGCAAAAAGCGTTGCCGGCGAGATCACCCTGCCGCTGTAATCCCCTTTTTCCCTCTTTTTTGCAATAGAACTTGCAAAGTTTTCTTTCCTCTGTTATAATCACACTATACCACTGATGAAAGGGATAGGTAACCATGGAAAACCCTAACAGAATCCCCGAATTGTTCGGTTCGCAGGTTTTCAACGACAAGGTCATGAAGGCAAAGCTCCCGAAGGACATCTATAAATCGCTGAAAAAGACGATCGACGAAGACGCTCCCCTCGAAATTGACGTTGCCAACGTCGTTGCCAATGCCATGAAGGAGTGGGCGCTGGAAAACGGTGCAACCCACTATACCCACTGGTTCCAACCGCTGACCGGCATCACCGCTGAAAAGCACGACAGCTTTATCGAGCCCTCAGGCGACGGTGTAGTCATGGAGCTCAGCGGCAAGAGTCTGATCCGCGGCGAATCGGATGCCTCCTCTTTCCCGTCCGGAGGACTGCGCGCGACCTTTGAGGCGCGCGGCTACACCGCGTGGGACCCGACCTCCTATGCCTTTATCAAAGAAAAAACCCTCTGCATCCCGACCGCGTTCTGTTCCTACGGCGGTCAGGTGCTGGATAAAAAAGCGCCGCTCCTGCGCTCGATGGAAGCCATCAACGTGCAGGCGCTCCGCGTGCTCAAGCTGTTCGGCAAGACCGATGTCAAAAGCGTGCGCACCACCGTCGGTGCCGAGCAGGAGTACTTCCTCATTCCCAAGGAGCTGTATGACGCGCGCGAGGATCTCCGCCTGTGCGGACGCACCCTCTTTGGTGCAAAGCCGCCGCGCGGACAGGAGATGGAGGCGCACTACTTCGGCGCGATCAAACCGAAGGTAAAGGCGTTCATGGAGGATCTCAACGAGGAGCTCTGGAAGTTCGGCATCCTTGCCAAGACCCAGCACAATGAGACGGCACCTGCTCAACACGAGCTTGCGCCGATCTTCTCCACCACGAATATCTCAAACGACCACAACCAGCTCACCATGGAGATCATGAAGAAGGTTGCGACAAAGCACGGACTTGTCTGCCTGTTGCACGAAAAGCCGTTTGCAGGTGTCAACGGCAGCGGAAAACACAACAACTTCTCCCTCTCCACCAATACCGGCAAAAATCTGCTCTCCCCCGGCGCTTCCCCCGCCGATAACGCCATGTTTCTGTTGTTCCTGTCCTCGGTCATCAAGGCGGTCGATGAATACGGCGACCTCCTTCGCATCTCGGTTGCGACCGCGGGCAACGACC
>CAYQBT010000129.1:0-4922 GCA_964415775.1 uncultured Lachnospiraceae bacterium | reverse complement strand
CGCGCCCCGAGTGCCGCGACTGCTGGGCAAGACTCTACTGCTCGGGCGGTTGTGCGGCAAACGCATACCACGCAACCGGCTCGGTCAAGGGTATCTACAAATACGGTTGCGACCTCTTCCGCAAGAGAATGGAATGTGCAATCATGGTACAGATCGCCAGAATTTTTGCAGGACAGAATCCATGAAAACACCGATCGTAGATTTTGTGCACCGCTATGCCGAAAGCGATCCGATCCGCGCCCATATGCCGGGACATAAAGGCATGCCGCTTCTTGGCATGGAGCCGCTCGACATCACCGAAATCGCGGGAGCGGACAGCCTGTACGAGGCAAACGGGATCATCTTGGAAAGCGAAGCGAACGCAAGCGCCCTTTTTGGGTGCGATACCTTCTACTCGACCGAGGGTTCTTCCCTCTGTATCCGCGCGATGCTCTATCTTGTGCTCCTGCACGCGAAGAAAAGCGGCAGAAAGCCGCTGATCCTTGCCGGACGCAATGCGCATAAGGTCTTTCTTTCTGCCGCCGCACTGCTCGATTTTGACATTGCATGGCTGTATCCGAGAGAGGATGCATCCTACCTCACCTGCGGCATAGATCTTGATACGCTGGAGACGCTGCTAAAAGACAAGCAGCCCGCGGCGGTGTACATTACCTCCCCCGACTATCTCGGAAACGTTGCAGATGTAAAAAGAATCGCCGCTCTCTGTCATACATACGGCACACTGTTTGCAGTCGATAACGCGCACGGCGCGTATTTGAAGTTTCTGCCTTCCTCACAGCACCCGATCGACCTCGGCGCCGACATCTGCTGTGACTCCGCGCACAAAACGCTGCCCGTGCTCACCGGCGGTGCGTATCTGCATATCGCCAAGGGTGCACCTGCCTCTTTTTCGGCACAGGCAAAAAACGCGCTTGCCCTGTTCGGCTCGACCAGCCCATCCTATCTGCTCCTTGCCTCCCTCGATGCGGCAAACCGCTACATTGCAGACGACTACCGCGAGAAGCTGTGCGCCTTTACGGCGCGTGTGCAAGCCGTAAAAGAAAACCTTACAGCGCACGGCTATACCCTCCTCGGCGATGAGCCGCTGAAGCTGACGATCTGCACAAAGCCGTACGGATACGACGGAAAAGCATTTGCGGCAGAGCTTGCAAAGCAGAACATCGTCTGCGAATTTGCTGACAACGACTTTACCGTACTGATGCTGACACCCGAAATGGGGGACGATCTCTCCCGTCTCGAAAACGCACTGCTCGGTGTCAAGCAGAAAGACGCGATCTGCACCAAACCGCCCGTATGCACGCCGCATGCGCACGTATTGTCTGTGCGCGAGGCGGCATTTTCGAACTGCGAGACGGTACCCGTAGGCGAAAGCGTGGGCAGGATCCTCGCCGCCGCAACGGTTGGCTGTCCGCCCGCCGTACCGATCGTCGTCTGCGGCGAACGTATTGACAAAAACGCTGTACGATGCTTCGAATATTACGGCATAGAAACGTGCACCGTGGTGAAATAAAGCGATAAAAAAGGTTCCTTCAAAAAGGAACCTTTTTGTTATTTCAGTTTTCGCGGCGTGTCGATCAGCCCAAGCAAGTAGTCTGCCGATATATTATAATACTTTGCCAAAGTGATATACTTGTCCACACCCATCATCTGCACACCCGTTTCCCACTTGCCCACCTGTTGGCGCGTGGTTTGCAAAAGATCAGCTATGTCCGTTTGTGTAAGGTCATGATCTTCCCGCATGGACTTTAATCTCTCATAATAAAGCATTTATATGCCCCCTTTTTGGACATTATAGCATGAAATTTATTGCTATTCTACCGGTGCGAGGTCGCAACGATTCCGTTTCTGGTGCCGTTGTGTACACTGTTTTCGACTGCCACCTTGCCGCCAACGATCACAAAGTTTAACCCCTCGGCTCTTTCCGTAGGCGAAGTGTACTCGGCTTTGTCGATGATTCTTTCTGCATCGAAAATGCAAATATCGGCATCATAGCCTTCTTTTAGCACGCCTTTATTTGAAAAACCGTAAACAGATGCGGGAAGTGAGGTCATTTTGCGTATCATCTCGGGCAGAGTGGTGACTTTCTTCTCCCGAACGTATCTGCCAAGCACTCTCGGGAAGGTGCCCACAAGCCTCGGATGCGAAACATGACCTTTTCCCGCAACGCCCGAATCGGTGCAGATCATCGCGCGGGGATGCGCCAGTACGGTCTCTACATCCTCTTCACACATGGTAAAGTACACCGCTTCCGTTTCGGTGCTGTGCTGTATCATATCAAACATGGTATCGTACGGATCCTTGCCGTGGAGCTTTGCCGCCTCCGGCACCGTAAGACCGATATACTGCGGGTAGCCGTTGCATCTACTGACAACTACCCACGAAAGGTCACTGCCGCAGGATGCGTCCTGTGCCCTGTTGATCGCTTTGATCTCCTCGCGGATAGCAGGCGAGGCAAGATTCTTTCTGACCATGCCTCCCGCCTGATATTGCTTCGGAACAAACCGCGCAGCGATGCCGGTACAGCTTGCAATGTACGGATACACATCGCAGTATATGTCCGCGCCATGCGCATTTGCCTCCTCCATCATGCGGAGCGTTTCTTTCACCTTGCCGTGGTTTGCCTTTCCTGCGGCTTTATGATGCGAAATAACGCCTCTTGCACCCGATGCGCGGATGATTTCGATAAACTCACCGACCGCTTCCAGCAAGCGGTCGCTCTCATCTCGTATATGCGCACTCACAAGCGCTCTCATCTCAGCGGCAACCTTGGCAAGCTCGATCAGTTCGTCTGTTTTTGAGTAGCATCCCGGCACATAGATAAGCCCAAGCGAAAGTCCGATCGCGCCGTGCGCAAGGCTCTCACGGAGCATTTCTTTCATGCGCGAAAGCTCCTCCGCCGTCGGTTCTCTGTCCTCGTATCCGAGCACCGCGCGGCGAAGATTACCGTGCCCGACAAACGTCGCAATATTTGCGCCCTGCGAAACATTTTTGGCAACCTGCATAAAGCTTTCTACACTGCGGTAGATTTCGGTATTCAATCCGTAGTCGCCGACGGGAGCAACCTTGGTGATATACGGTCTCGGTGCTACGCTTCCGCCGCACATACCGCCGATCACCGTGGTGATTCCCTGCTCGACCTTTTCCTTTTGGTCGGGGTAGGTAAGGATCGTTGTGTCCGCATGGCCGTGCGAGTCAAAAAAGCCGGGGGTTACGGTAAGTCCCGTCGCATCAATCTCCATCTTTGCGCCGGACAGATCTTTGGCGATTTTTACGATCTTGCCGTCTTTAATTGCGATGTCCGAAACATACGGCGGAGTCAGAACGCCGTCGATCACGCACCCATTTTTAATGAGCATGTCGTACATAAAACAATGTCCTCAATTATATATCCAGCAGAACCGTGCCGTCTTCGTTATATACAACCGCTTGCTTGTCAAAATAAAGCGAATCCATAAAAGCAATATACTCTTCTTTAGATTTGAAACGGGGATTCGCATTTTCTACGACATGCTTCGCCTTCGCTGCTTCATTTTCCAGAAGTTTACGGATGATCATCACCTGTGCCTTAGCACTATCCATGCACGCACTGTCAAAATCGGCGATGTGATATGTGGGGCCGTGTGCCGCACCTGCTCCGCCGCTACCAAATGCGTGCACCGCAGGCATGACCAACGAAATATCGCCGACATCGGTGCATCCGGTGTCCCAGGGCTCGCGGATATACTTCGCATTGCCCTTGCCGACGACCTCCTCCATACCTTCGATCATGACATCAATCAGGTTTTTGTCATACGCGCCGGGGAGATAGCCGGGCATATCGGTAATCTGCACTTTCGCACCGATAGAAGCCGCCGAAGCCGCGATCGCACGGGTGATTTTTTGATTGATGTCCTTGAATGCTTCCACCTTATTTGCACGCACCTGCGTTTCCAGTACAGAGGTGCCGGGGATAATATTTACCGCCGTGCCTGCCTCTGTAAGAATAGAACTCACGCGCACAAAATCATAGTTGTTGAAGGTATCACGAAGCACGTTGATCGAAGAAAGTGCAAGATTTGCCGCCTGAAGTGCGTTGATGCCGAATCTCGGTGCCCCCGCATGCGCGTTTTTACCGATAAAGCGCGCGGATTTTTTTATCGAACCGTTACAACCCGGCTTGATGGAGAACTTATGTGAGCCGCCGCCTGTGTGGATCATAAATGCAAGGTCGCAGTCGTCAAAATATCCTCTTGCATAATACTCACGCTTGCCGCCACCGTAGCGTACGACGCCCTGATCCATAAGCTCTTTCAAAAAGGCTACCTTCACGCCCTCCTCTGCCGGTACGATGCAAAGGCGGATGCTGCCCGAAAGCCCCTCTAAAACCTCGGGGCATTTCAGCGCCGCCGCAACGCCGTACAGCGCCGCGCACTGCGCATGGTGTCCGCAGGCGTGTGCCGCACCCGTCTTGGGATTCGCATGCGGATGATCGGGGATGGTCAGTCCGTCCAACTCGCTGAAGAGGAGTACCTTCGGTCCGGGCTTGCCTGTATCAATATCGGTGTAAAAGCCGGGGATATTTCCGGCTCTTGTGAGCGTGTATCCGAGTTTTTCATACAGATCAGCCAGGTAGTCGGATGCTTCCCACTCCTCGTAGCCTGTCGCCGCATGGTTCTCCATGAAATCCAGCGCGGCCTCCATTTCGCCTTTATGCGAATCTATAAGTGCAAAGATTTTTTCGTTTGTCATCGTTCATATCCTTTCCAAGACCGCATCCGGCAGGTCTTTTTGAAAAAGTAATCTATATAAAGTATATAGAAAAGTCCGCCAAATTGCAAGGGAATCCCGAAAAAAATACGGAGTGCCATGATAGCACTCCGTATCGAATTTTGCTGTATGCTTATTCTTCATCAAGGGTAGTAACACCGGTGATGTGGGTGTTT
>CAYQBT010000128.1:0-4945 GCA_964415775.1 uncultured Lachnospiraceae bacterium | reverse complement strand
AAAAAAGGCATTGCTTTCGCAATGCCTTTTTCCTTTTCGTTTTGGAAAATTACTCTTCGTCCTTCTTGTCTGCCTTGGAAAGCATAACGTTGGTGAGGATGCCGAGGATGAGTGCGCAAGCGATCGAGGTGATGTAAACCTTGCTTTCGCCGCCGATCGCCATCGACATGCCGCCGATACCGGGAATCAAAATAGCCGAGATCGTGAAGAGATTTGCATTGTCTTCAAGATTTACTTTTTGAATCATTTTCAGACCGCTGACTGCGATAAAGCCGTAAAGCGTAACGCAAACGCCGCCCATTACGCAACCGGGAATCGAATCGAGGAATGCAACGAAAGGAGAGATGAAAGAAACGAGAATGGACATAATCGCCGCGGTCGTAATGGTAACGACAGATGCATTCTTGGTGATCGCAACACAGCCTACAGATTCGCCGTAGGTGGTGTTGGGGCAACCGCCGAAGATAGCACCGACGATCGAGCCGACACCGTCACCAAGGAGCGTGCGGTGCAGACCGGGCTCCTCCAAGAGATCCTTCTCGATGATCGAGGAAAGGTTCTTGTGGTCAGCAATGTGCTCTGCAAACACGACGAAAGCAACCGGAATATAAGCAACGGCAACCGTAGCCATATAACCCCAGCTGAAATCCTTTATGCCCTTAAAAGCATCCAGGAAAGTGAACTTCGGGAAAGCAAAGAAAGTACTAAAGGTGACTCCGTCTGCAACAAGCGCCTTGAAAGGACCAAAATCGATCACCTGTAGAGCAGGATTGTTGGTAGCAACACCGATCAGGGTGAATACGAGACCAACTACATAGCCTGCAAGAATACCGATGATGAAGGGGATGAGCTTAGCCATCTTCTTTCCGTATACAGAGCAAAGGATAACAACGGCAAGAGTAACCAAGCCGCACACAAGAGATACCCAAATGTTTGCAGACATAATAAAATAACTCGACGTCCCGTAGGTCTCCTTGGGACCGTAAGAAAATACGTCGTCGATCGCTGCGCCGGCAAGGGACAGACCGATCAAGGTTACCGTAGGACCGATAACCGAAGCGGGCATCAGTTTGCTGATCCATTTTACACCGGCGAACTTAACCGCAAGGGCGATAATAACGTATACAAGACCCGCAAAAATCGCGCCGAGGATCAGTCCAAGATAGCCGAGCGTGACGTTGCTCAAAGCGCCCGCAAAAGCTGCGCACATAGGTCCGATAAACGCAAAGGACGAGCCAAGGAATACAGGGCTCTTGAACTTGGTAAAGAGCTGGTAAATGATCGTGCCTATGCCTGCACCGAACAGTGCGGCAGAAGCGGTCATTCCGTTGCCGACGATTGCGGGAACAGCGATGGTTGCCGCCATGATCGCAAGCAACTGCTGGAACGCAAATACGATCAGCTGGCCGAACTTCGGCTTGTCATTGATGTTGTAGATCAGTTTCAAAACAGTCTACCTCCTAAAAAAATTTATCCACCGCGGCATCGCCGCAAAAGATACGAAAAAAAGCGCCGTGCAGATGCACGGCGCGAACAAACTTTGCAAAGCTCCTTGCCGACATCGCAGTACCGGATTAAAGGAAAGTTTCACCTTATCTATGATACCACTTTGCAATCGGTTTGTAAAGGCTTTTTTCAAAAAATTCGACACGATTCTTCATATACGGCGAGCATATACCCTCCGTCGTTTTCGGTATAAAAGGAAAGCGCGGTCGCATCGACGGCAATTGCCGCATGCATACCGCTTCCCTGCCATTTTCCGTAGGCCTCCTTTTTCGTCCAGACCTCGTAAAAGCGAAGAAGCGCGTCGTCTCCCGCAGCCGAAAAGACATACGCCTGCTCGCGCGCGGTGAAAAACCGCTTTGCGAGTGCAAGCGAGCGCGGCAGGATCTGCTCGATGTCTGCGCCGATCTCGTTTTGGGAGACGGCAAGGATCACCCGTTCTCCGCTGTGGCTGAGGCTGAAGCGGATCGGCAGATCGGCAAAATAGGGCTTGCCCTGCGGCGTGCACAAAAGCACGGGATCGGTCGCGCCGCAAAGCTCCTCTGCCGCCTGCAGGATCAAGTGGTATCCCGCAAGCGTGCGCTTGCGATCGTCGGCATGCGCCAAGCGCGCAAGACGGTCGCCGAGCGCCGCGCTGTGCCGTGCGGCAAGATGCGCGTACTGCTCGTCCGTCATGGCGGAAATGTCATAGCGATACAGTTTAATCAAGCGTGCTCGTCACCTCCGCCGTTTCTGCGGGATATTTGGCATCGTGCCGCTCCTTGATCAGCCCGCCGATCGCATAAATGAACTGCGTGTTGGCACGCACCAGATGCCCGCCGTCCAGATTGGACATGAACACCAACACATAGGGGTGCTTTTCGTTCAGCACCACCGCGCCGTCACAGTAAGAATCAACGTCCCAACCGTACTTGTGCGCAACAAACTCGGGCTCAAGCGCGCGCTGCAGCATCACGGTCTGCGTCGAATCTCGCATGATCTCGGCAAGCCACTTTGCATTTTCGCTTTCAGAGGTGAGGTAAGCTGCCAGCACGGTGAAAAACTCGCCGAACTGCACCGGCGTTCCCCGCCACCACGAGCCAAAGCGCGTGGGCGTAAGCCCCTGCTCGATCAGCACCTTTGTAAAGTAGCCGTATCCGAAGCGTTTTTGCAGCATCGAAAAGGCGGTGTTGTCGCTGTACCGCATTGTATGCGAAATGAGATCGCGCACGGTAAAGGGAGTGTTGTCCTCCACGTCCTTGAAGCGCCCTGTTCCTTCCACGAACATATCTTTGGTGTAGAGGATCTCCTCGGCGAGATCGATCTCGCCGCGCTCTGCCACCTGCAGAAGCGTGTAGACATAGACTGCTTTGATCATAGATGCGCCGAAATGCACCTTGTCGGACGCAAACACAAGCGTTTCGCCATCGGTGAGATCCTTGTAGTAGAGCGCCGCGGTTCCCTCGACCTCATAGGTGAGGATCTCGGTCACGGCGGTCGATTCGGGAACGGCTGTGGTCTCGGGCACCGCCGTGGTGGTCTCGGGTGCCGCCGTGGTCTCGGGTGCCGCCGTGGTCTCGGGCACCGCCGTGGTCTCGGGCACCGCCGTGGTGGTCTCGGGTGCCGCCGTGGTGGTCTCGGGTGCCGTGGTGGTCTCGGGTGCCGTGGTGGTCTCGGGATATACAATTACGGTCTTGGCAACCGAAGGAACGCCATAGGTGAGCAGTTCGGCAAGCTGATACTCGGGCGTATCCTTGGGATACGCGAGGAAGTTCTCAATGCGGCGCACGCCGTCGCTTTCCGGGACGATCGTCTCGTAGGTCACCGTGGTCTCGGGTGCCGCCGTGGTCTCGGGTGCCGCCGTGGTCTTGAGCATCGAAACGGTGACCGGGGGCTCAAGGATCACCGTCACGCGCGGCGTGGTATCCGATTGCGTGTCGGTGGTAACGGGCAGCTCTCTGCCGCCGAAATGCCGAAGCAAAAGTACGCCGAAAAGCGCCACGGCGATGATCGCTATGGCGCAAACGATGAACAGCAGAAGTCTACTTCCGTTTTGTTTTTTTCTGTATCTTCTTTTCGGCATCTTGTATGTAGCTTTTTCCTTATTTTTCAAAATCGCTGAAATAAATGATCTCGCCGGGCAGGCAGTAGCCGAGCTCGCGGCGCGCCACCCGCTTGACATACTCCTCGTTGAACGGTGCGGCGATCTCCTCGCGGAGGCGGTCATTTTTTTCCTTTGCGGCGGCGACTTCCTTTTCCAGCGCCTCGCTCTTGTGCCGCATATCGTTGTAGCGCATCCACAGCGCGCCCGTCAGCATAAATCCGAGCACAAGTGCACTCACAAATGCGATGCGCACCGCAGGCGATGCCTGCTTTTTATTCAGTTTTGTCATGCGCATCCCCCCGATATGAAGTAATAGGTAAGAGTGAAGAGTGAAGAGGTAAAAGGGCGTCAGCCGTTTTTACAATACTGTCCGCTTCTTTGTCGTTTGCGGCGGACAAAATCCTCTTTCTTTTTTCGTGTATATTCATTATACCGCACGACCGTGCGGCTGACAATAGGCAAATTCAAAATTCGCGCGATGCTTTTTCTGCAGACGGCAAGCCCCAAACGAAGCGGCAAAAGGCTTTTTTGCAGTAGCCAACAAAGCCCCCGCTTGCACAGCGCGGCAAGATACGCGCAGATACCGATAAACAGCCTACCCACCGTATGATAATAGAGCAAAAAGCCGCAATATGCGCCAAAAAGCGCATAGGCGCGCATCCGCCCATCCCCCGTGAGGAAGAAAAAAACGCACATGCACACCGCCGCCGCGACGAAAAACAAAAGATCGCCAAGCGTGACAAACAGATACGAAAGCCAAGCGCCTCCTCGCCGCTTTTCTCCTTTTTTCACGAAAGGGGAGCGCACATCCGCTGAAAACAGCACGCGAAAGAAGCGGATCACATCGTATACGGCGCCGAGCAGTACGCCGACAAGCACCGACAGCGCGGCCGAGAGCGCCGCCATCGACATGGAGACTTCCATTTAACCGTCCGAACGCGAAAAGAACCCTTTTTTCAGAGAGGGCTTTGCCGCGTAAAACACGCCGTCGATCCTGCCTGCCACAAGCAGGTCACCGCTGTCGGAGGACATCTGCAGGATCTTTAGCTCCTTACCCTCGATCTCCACCTTGCCAAGTGGCGTGGAGACCGCCACAAAATCCTCGTCAAACGACAGAACCTCGCTTACCGCACTCATCACCAGCCGTTCACGGTTCTCGATCGCAATATTTGCACCCTTTTCCATACGCATACCTCCGTTTTCTACGATAGTTAAAGAGAGTCGAACGCGATAGCCTCTCGCCGATTCTTTTTGGCATCTTTTGCCGCGGTAAAGCTTGTAAAGTACACACTTTACTGCACTTTACCACGACCAAATCTGCTGAAAAATAATTCGGCGAGAGGTGCGAAGCAGTATTTG
>CAYQBT010000127.1:0-4968 GCA_964415775.1 uncultured Lachnospiraceae bacterium | reverse complement strand
TTATGCAGAGTGTGCTTGTTGCAGAAACGGCAGTACTTGTTCATCTCAAGTCTGTCGGGATCGTTTTTCTTGTTTTTCTTGGTCTCGTAGTTTCTCTGCTTACACTCGCTGCATGCCAGGGTAATCTTAACTCTCATGTATCGGCACCTCCTGTTTGTTTTTCGGGCATATTGCCCGTAATCTGCGATTTTTCCGCCGGAATTCCGTCGGGATCGCCGTACCTCCCTCGATACGCAGGGACTTTGTGCGCGGAAGGAAAAAGGCACACAAAAAAGACCTCTTGCGCAGAGGTACAATCATTATAACAGAGTTTTACCGTGCTGTCAAGGGTTGATTTGCATTTTCTTTCTATATTTTTTCAATATTTTTCGGCAAACCTATTGCAAAAAAGCAAAAACTGCGGTAAAATAAACCATACTGATATTGTGGGCAAGTATGTGTGACAACGACCGCACGTTCTTACCATGCCCCGCTTATAAAAAATTCAAAAGTCGTTGAGAAGGATTTTTTACAATGGTAGTAGCAGGAGATTTCAAAAACGGCATTACGTTTGAGATGGACGGCAATGTTCTGCAGGTCGTTGAGTTCCAGCATGTAAAACCCGGCAAGGGCGCAGCTTTTGTCAGAACCAAGCTGAAGAATGTCATCACCGGCGCTGTAATCGAAAGAACTTTCAGCCCTACGGACAAGTTCGAGAACGCGTATGTAGAGAGAAAAGAAATGCAGTATTCCTACAATGACGGAACGCTGTATTACTTTTGACATGCTCCCTCTGGACAGCGAGAAGCTTCCCGAGAATTTCCAGTTTGTCAAGGAAGAGATGATGTGCAAGATCGTTTCCTACAAGGGCAACGTATTTGCAGTAGAGCCTCCCACGTTCGTTGAGCTCGAGGTTACCGATACCGATCCCGGTTTCGCCGGCAACACCGCCACCAACACCCTCAAGCCCGCAACGCTCGAGACCGGCGCTGTGATCAAGGTTCCGCTATTCATCAATACCGGCGATGTTCTGAAGGTTGACACCCGCACGGGCGAGTACCTGTCCAGAGCATAACAGGCTCACATAAAAATCCAAGGATTTTCATGTGTTCAGGTCGCAAGTCTCGCGACTCGCTCTGCCACTCGCGACCTTTAAGGAGTTTTAAAGTCGGCGCATGTCCGCCTTTAAAACAAATTCTTATTGCATCGAACGGCGCCGCCAAAAAATCGGCGGTGCCGTTTTCAGCATAACTATTTAGGAGGATTTCAAAATGACGATTACCGAAAAGACCGCATACCTGAAGGGCCTTCTCGAAGGTCTGAATCCGGATGAGACCAAGCCTGAGGCGAAGCTTCTCAAGGCTGTTATCGAGACGCTGGACGAGTTGGCAAACGATCTGACCGATGTTGCGGACGATGTTGCTACCCTGAACGACTATGTTGAAGAGCTCGACGAGGATCTCGGCGATGTTGAAGAGTACCTCTACTCGGATGACGACTGCGATTGTGACTGTGATTGCAACTGCGACGATGATGAGTTTGAGTGCGACGGCGATTGCGACTGCTGCGACGAGGAGTGCGACGGCTTCTACGAAGCAACCTGTCCTCACTGCGGTGCAAATGTTTGCTTTGATGAGACCTGCGATCCGAGAGATCTGATCTGCCCCGCTTGCCAGGAGCGCTTTGACTGCCTGGACGCATCCGCAGATAAATAATAAGAAGAAAATACAAAAAAATCTCCCTGCCGGGGAGATTTTTTTATTGCTACGGCGGCGCACAAACCGGTAGGGGAATAGCGACCTGTGGTCGCATGCGCCTCGACGTCCCGTTTTGCCGCGGTGCGATGTTGTACATACGGACAGTCGAGGACGCCTGTTCCTACAAATATCAATTTACGCACATCGTTCTTGTAGGGGCGATTCACGAATCGCCCGCTTGTCACGACACATTCCTACAATTCGATCACCGTATCGGCGAGTGCGGCTTCCTCGGGTGAATGGGTGACGAGGATCACCGTGCGCTCCCGCATAAGCGGCAGCAGATTTCCGATCACCTCCGCCTTGGTGTCGGCATCCAGCGCCGAAAAAGGCTCATCGAGCAGCCACACATCCCCGTCAAAGGCAACGAGCCTTGCGAGTGCGACGCGCTGCCGCTCACCGCCCGACATTTCGTGCGGTAGCTTGTCGGCAAGTGCCTCCGCCATGGAGAGTGCCAGCGCGCTCCGCGCCGCCGTATCACTCTCGCAAACGATCCGCACATTTTCATACGCGGTCAGCGTGGGGAGCAGGCGCGGCTCCTGAAAGAGGTAGCCGACCTTGCCTTCTACCGCCACCTTACCGCTGTCCGGCTTTTCTAAAGCCGCAAGCAGGCGAAGTACGGTAGTCTTTCCTCTGCCCGAAGCACCGAGCAGTGCCGTGATCTTCTGCACGGGAAAGTCCAGCGTGACCTCGGAAAGTACGGGCACATCATAGGCTTTCATTACCGATGCAAAGAGGATACTCATACCGCACCTCCCCCTTTCACCCGCCGCATGAACGCGCCGAGTAATTTTTCCAGCGCAAGGCTGATGAGAATGACCATGAGGGTATATGCAAACAGATCCACCGTCTCGATATACACCTTGGCATCATAGAGATACTTGCCAATCGAATCACGCGGGGTGCAAAGCACCTCGGCGGCGATTCCCGCCTTCCAGCCGAGTCCGAGCGCGGTAAGCGCCTGCCCGAGGAGATGCGGTAATACGGTCGGCAGATACAGCGTCCGTAGCTTCTTTCCAAACGAAAACCCGTATACCTTCGTCATTTCGAGCAAGGTCTTATCGGTGGAGGAAAGCGAGGTGAAGACGCATGCCGCGATCATCGGCAACACCATCAGAAAAGTGATGAAGATCGGAATCGCGGTGTCGGTGATGATAAAATACGCAACGAGAATAAAGGACGCGACCGGCGTGCTTTTCACCACGGTGAGAAAGGGGGAAAAGATCGCGCGGACAGGTGTAAGGAAGTACATCGCCGCGCCGAGCAGTACGCCAAACAGCACACCCGCCGCATAGCCGCTCATGATCCGCGCAAGCGAAAGAACGGTTGCCTTCCAGAACGGCAACGTGCCGGCAAGCGAGAAAAACCGCTTGCAAACGGCGATAGGCGCGGGGAGAATCACCTCGCGCCCGACCGCCATAGCGGCGATCTGCCACACGGCGATCCAGAAAACGAGAACTGAAACGCCCTGCAGCAGTTTTTTCAAAGTTTTACCCTTAGTTTGCACCATAGTAGAAATCCTCACCCGGCAGCTTGCCGCCAACCGACTTGGGATTTGCACCAAAGAGAACGCCGAGGAATGCCGAAAGATCGGTCTTCATCTCCTCACCGGTCACAAATACGATGTTGCAGTTCGGCAGTGCGCGCTTTGCGATTGCCGCCTTCGGCACGATGCCGTAGGTCTCACACAGAGCAGCCGCCTGCTCCACGTTTGCATTCACAAACTCAACGCTTGCCGCGTACTCGTTCATAAACGCTTTCAGCGCGTCGGGGTTCGCCTCGGCGAACTCCTTTTTCACGATGACACAGCCCTGTACGGCGCTGGTATCGCAGACCTTATCCCATTCTGCCGTGAGGTCAAGTGCCTTGCGGAGGGTGGGAGTCTGTACCATTGCCGCGCTGACGTTGGGTTCGGGCAGCATGCCCAGCGTCACCGAGCCGTTTGCGAACAGCGAGACGAGCGCGGTGTGCTCGGTCTCGTATTCCACGGTCACCTTGTCGGCGATGCCGTTCTTTTCGAGAATGTAATTCAAAATGTACTCGGGGGTAGAGCCCTGACCGGTTGCATACAGCGTCTTGCCGGCAAGATCGGCGATCGACTGTACGCTGTCGCCTGCCTCCAGAATGTGCAGAACACCGAGCGTGTTGATCGCAAGGCAGATATACTTGCCCTCGGTCTTATTGTAGAGAGTGCTTGCAAGGTTTACAGGCACGCAAGCGACCTCGACCTCGCCCTTGATGACCGATGCGCTGACCTGCGTGGGATCGCCCGCAAGGGTGAAGGTGTAGTCGTTTGCCGTATCCTCTGCGGCGCTCTCGTCCATCAGCTTTGCAAGTCCCATGCCCGTGGGGCCCTTGAGCGCAACCACGCGCATGGCTACAGGTTCGGGCGCGGGTGCTTCGGTGGTCACGGGTGCCTCGGTGGTCTCGGGCGCATCCGTGGTGACGGGCGCGCCGGTGGTGACAGCAGGGTCATTGCCGCATGCGCCGAGCGCAAGCAGCATCGAAAGTGTGAGAAGTACAGCCAGTAGTTTTTTCATAGTGAGTTCCTTTCTAAACGTGCGCCAAAAGTGCACGGTTTATTATAATGATGTCTTTTTGTTCTTTTCGGATCGCGCCGAGCGCTTGGAGCTCGTCGATCGCGCGGTAGAGCGATGCCCTGCCAAGCCCGAGCGACTCTGCAATGCGGCTGTATGAAACGGGCGGTGTGAACCGCTCGCCGCACGCATACTGCAAAATGTAGCTCGCCAGTTTCTCGGTGGCACTGCCTGCGGTAAAGGTTGCAATCTTGCGGTTGAGAAACCGGATCTTCTCCGAAAGAAATGCAATGTACCCAAGTGCCGCGCGGGGATCGGAAAGCATCAGACCCCTAACCTCCGTCTCCGGCAGGAAAAGCACCTTTGTATTCCCCTTGGCGCGCACCACGGTGACGTACGCCTCGCTCTCGGAAAAGAGCACCGCCGCACCGAACACGTCCCCACGCTGCATCGAACGCAAGAATACCTCACAGCCCTCGCGCACACGCACGATCTCCGCGCCGCCGTCCACCAGAAAGCCGAGTGCCGGCATGGCGTGCGAATTGTCGTACACGGTTTCGCCGTCTGCAAATTCTTTGTATTGCAGTGTCCCGCCCGAAAGCAGTCGCATAGCAAGCTCGTCAGCCGCGTCCTTACCGAACACGGCGGCAAGCCCTGCGGCAAATGCACTTTTTTCCCGCTCTGTCAGTTGCACG
>CAYQBT010000126.1:0-4968 GCA_964415775.1 uncultured Lachnospiraceae bacterium | reverse complement strand
ATGTTGGGTGCAAAGTGCTTGATGGTCAGCTCAAAGCGAACCTGGTCGTTGCCCTTACCCGTACAGCCGTGGCAGATCGCGTCTGCACCCTCCTTGATCGCAATGTCCACAAGGCCTTTTGCGATGCAGGGACGTGCATGGCTGGTGCCGAGCAGGTATTCTTCATATACAGCGCCTGCCTTTACGCAGGGGATGATGTAGTTGTCCACATAGTCGTCGGTGAGGTCGAGGACGTACAGCTTGGACGCGCCGGTCTTCAGCGCCTTTTCCTCAAGGCCCTCCAGCTCGTCTGCCTGTCCGACGTTGCCGGAAACCGCGATAACCTCGCAGTTGTTGTAGTTTTCCTTCAGCCACGGAATGATGATCGATGTATCGAGGCCGCCCGAGTAGGCAAGAACGACCTTTTTGATGTTTTCCTTGTTCATGGAAGTGCTCCTCTCTGCCGCGTAAGCGGGATTGAATATTTATGCGTTCATTTTACACCAAAACGCTGAATTTGTCAAGGTTCATAGAATAAATATTCATTGAAAATGCAAAATATATGCAATCCGACCGCAAAAACAACACCGCTGCCGGCCGAAATCATGCACATTGACGAAAAAGAATGACAAAAGCGGTAAAACATACACCAAATATTCACAGAAAAACGATAATTTTACTTTGACTGTACGCGGAATGTATGGTAGAATAAAAAGGAATGAAGAAAAACCCACGGTACAGGACAGATGAATTGCAATGCATTGTTTGTCCTGCGGACAAACACGAGGTACATAGATTGAAACAAGCACAAAAGAGAATTCTTGCGGGCGCGATGGCGCTCTGGATGGCGGTATCGGGCACGCTCCCTCTCTTTGCAGAGGATACGGACGCGACTGCGGAGACGACCGAGGTCACGTCTCCTGACACCCAGCCGCAGGAGACAAAAGAAGAACACTATATTTACACGATTGACGGACTCGGCGCGGTCAAGACCGCTTCGGTAGAGCCGCTCGGCACCTCCGCCTCGCTCTATCACTACACCACCGAGGGCGCGGACGCCCTGCAATCGGTGTTCGCCCTCACGGTCGATCCCGCGCGCGGCGGCATCGTGCGCGGCGTTAACCTCGGCGACCGTCTCGGCTCGCGCGTCAGCGTCACCTCGCTTGCCGGCAGTGCCCCTAAGGACGAGGTTCTGCTTGGCGCGGTCAACGGCGACTTTTTCAGTATGCAGACCGGCGTGCCGCTCGGCGTATACATCTCGGACGAACGCTATATCTCCTCCTCGGACGGGAATATGGCGATCGGCTTTGACGAGGACGGCGAGGTCATCTTCGGCAAGGTTGAGGAAAAAATCACCGTGGAATTCGGCGGGGATGTCTACGAGATCGAGTACATGAATAAATACCCCACCATCTACGGCGTGTACCTGCTCACCGAGGACTACGCACCCACCACCCGCCTTGCCTCGGATGTTGCCGCGACCGAGTATGTCATCGACATGAACGGCACGGTGGACGCAGGCAAGCGCGTGCGCGGCAAGGTTGTCGAGGTCAGAGAGGGCGCATACGACAACGAGATCCCGGAGGATTGTGTCGTGCTGGTCGTCCCCGAAGCCTTTAGCGGCAAGGAAGACTTTGACGAGCTGGACAAGGGCGACCGCGTATACATAGAAATTGAAATCAGCAAAGCATTCCGCAAAGCGGTCAGCGCGATCGGCGGCGGCAGCGTGATCTTACAGGATGGCGAGCTGCCCGCGGACATTGCAGACGAGGCGCTGGAGACCGCGCGGCATCCCCGCACGGCAGTCGGCGTGACCGAGCGCGGCGAGATTATGCTCTTTACTGCGGACGGCAGACAGTCGTCCTACGCAAGCGGACTCACCATGACCGAGCTCGCAAGCGCGATGCGCGATCTTGGCTGTACCGATGCGATCAATTTAGACGGCGGCGGCTCCACCGTCATGGTGCGCTTTGACGGCGAGGCGGGAAAAATTATCAACAGCCCGTCCGAGAAGCCCGAGCGCCGCGTGCCGAATGCCATTGCGGCTTACGAGGAGGAGGATGCCGTGGGCTCCTTCCGCTCGCTTGCCTTTACTGCGCCGGAGGCGATTTTGCTCACGGGCACGACCGTTCCGCTCGCACTCACGCTGCTCGATCGGGACGGCGATCCGATGGAATTCTCCTTTACCGAGGATAATACCACCGTCATGCTGGACGAGGGCTTTGGCAGTGTGAAATTCGAGGACGGAAAGATCCTGTTTACCGCAGGCAACGCGGACGGCGTCGGAAAACTGCATGTGGAGACCACCTACAAGCGGGAAACGGTCTCTCTGGATCTCTTCTTTGCGGTCACCCATTCGATCGATAACCTCACGGTGGACGAGACCGTACTGCTTGCCCCGATGGACGGGGAAGTGGAGCTGCATGTGACCGCGTGGAAGAACGGCAGAGAGGTGTATTTCGGCGATCAGCTCGGCGCACTTTGTGAGCACGAGGACTTTGAAGCTGTTATCGAGGGCGACACGGTGAAGATTTCGCTGAAGGACGAGGCGATCCCGAAAACTGAGGTGCCCGAGGAGACTACCGCGCCCGCAGAAACGACAGAACCGATAGAACCCGAAGAAACGACAGCGCCCGAGGAGGGTGTTCTGCCCGCAGATCCCGGCGGAAGCGGGGAAGAGATAGCAGTGACGACCGCGCCTCCCGCGCCCACGGCGGATCCCGGCGGAAGCGCCGAGCCCGAGCAGATTCCCGGCGCACATGGCAGAGTGGCGATCTATCTGCTGGACCAAACGCTCGTTCTGCCCGCATTTTTTGACAATGCACCCACCCTTGATCTTGCCACCCTGCTTGGTGACAGCCTGACCGCTTCGGTAGAGGGCTACACGATCACCTACAGCGAAAAGGGCGGCGTGATCGGCGGCGCATATATCCTGCAAAACGCGACAGACGCGGCGGAAACCACTGCGCCTGCGGAAACCACTGCGCCCGTGGAGACCACTGCGCCTGTAGAGACCACCGTGCCGGTAGTGACGACTGCACCCGATGCGGCCTATCTGCCTGAAGATGATACAGACATCCCTGTCACCGAGACGGTAGCGGTTCGTGCAAGAGCCTCGCTCGACGATGATGCCCTGCCGGACGATGACGCGCCTCTCGATGACACAGACGAGCTTCTCGCGGAAACGACCGCCCCAGGTGCAACTGTGGTTGCACCTGTTGAGACTATCGCTCCCGCGGAGACTACCGCACCCGCGGAAACCACCGCGCCTGTAGAAACGACCGCACCCGCGGAAACCATTGAGCCTGACGAGCCGTTTGCGGCATTGCCCGAGGGCGCGTTTGCCATGGAGGTGCACGCCGATGCGCTTCGGTCGAGCGGATTTGCGGGACAACGCATCTGGATGTGGGTAGACGGCCTTTCGGCAGAGAGCCACCCGCACGCGATCTTCACCGTGACCGATGCGGAGGGCAACACCACCGAAGAGACGGTCTACTACGATAAATTCTATGATTTTCTCGGCTACAACGGCCGCGCATTGCTCACCCTTTCGATCGACCTCGACACCGAGGGCGTCATTTCGATGCGCTCGCCGCTTGCCTACACCGCATTTGACGAGCAGCAGACGGTTGCATTCGGCCCGATCCTGCTGCAGGAGGAGATCGAGACCAATCGCTATGCCGACATGGGCGCGCATTGGGCAAATTACTATGTCAACGCGCTGTCCTACATGGGCGTTGTCGGCGGCAGCGAGGATCTCCACGGCAACCTTGTCTACATTCCGAATGACGGACTCAGTCGTGAGCAGTTTGCGAAGATCCTTGTGAACTACCTGCAGATCGATCCCGAAAAATACGCGGATACCGAGCTTGCTTTTGCCGATGCCGAGAGCATTGCGGCGTGGGCGGTACCCTATGTGCGCGCCGCGGTCGGTGCAGGGCTGATGCGCGGACGCAGTACGCCGCAGGATACCGTTGTGTTTGCGCCGACAGACGGCATCACCCGTCAGGAGGCGATCTATGTGCTTGGCGGACTTCTCCCCGCGGAAGAGGGTGCGCCCCTCACCTTTACCGATAGCGAGCAGATCGCCGCGTGGGCAACCGAAAACTTCAGCCGCGCGCTTGCCGCAGGACTTGTCAGCGGCTATGACGACGGCAGCGTGCGTCCGAACGGACGCATCACCCGCGCCGAGGCGGCAACGATCGTGGTAAGACTCTCGGAGATCCCGTCCTGATTTGCCACGGCAACGCACACACCCGTAGGGGGCGACGTCCTCGACGCCCCGCTTGCCGCGGTTCGATGATGTACACGGCGGGAGCAAGCCCCTGCCCTACAATGCGCCAATAACCGCATCTTGTTATGGCAACGACATATTACAATTCGATATATTTCAGGAGGAACATCATGGAAAAGTACAGCATTTCCCTCGAGCAGATCATCACAGAGCATTCGCTTACCCCGATCTATCTTCCTACCGCCGCGTCTGAAATTCAGATCAGCAGCCCCGAGATCAACCGTCCCGGCCTGCCGCTGTGCGGATTTTTCAACCTGTTTGATGCCGAGCGCATGCAGATCTTCGGCAGAGCCGAGGTACAATACCTGATCGAAAAACCGGAGGAGGAGGCAAAAGCGGCGATCGACGCGCTGCTTGCCAAGCATCCGCCGGCGATCGTCCTGACCTCGGGCATGGATGTTCCGCTGAACATGCTTGAATGTGCGAAAAAATATGAGGTTCCGCTCCTGATGGCAAACGAGCGCACCAGCGAGTTCATGGCGGCAATGATCGCCTACCTCAACGTGCAGCTTGCGCCCAGACTCACCCGCCACGGCGTTTTGGTCGAGGTATACGGAGAGGGTGTGCTGATCCTCGGCGACAGCGGCGTGGGCAAGAGCGAAACGGCGATCGAGCTTGTCAAGCGCGGACACCGTCTCATCGCGGACGACGCGGTGGAGATCAAGCGCGTTTCGGCAAAGACTCTGGTGGGTTCG
>CAYQBT010000125.1:0-5062 GCA_964415775.1 uncultured Lachnospiraceae bacterium | reverse complement strand
GCATCCATCGTCCGCAAGATCGCAGAGAACTACCGTCTGCCCTACTACACCCTGTCTCCTACCTACTCGATCTGCCGTACGCACGGCTATATCGCAGGTGAGCACTTCGACTGCCCGCACTGCGGCGAAAAGACCGAGGTATACAGCCGCATCACCGGCTACTACCGCCCCGTACAGAACTGGAACGACGGTAAGGCACAGGAGTTCAAGGAGCGCAAGACCTATAACATCGGCACAAGCGTCCTGAAGCACAAGGGTCCTGCAGAGGAATGCGTATGCGAAGACGCACCCGAGGCGCCCATAGCCGAGAATGCACAGGTGATCCTCTTTGCAACGAGAACCTGCCCCAACTGCAAGATCGCAGCCAAGCTGCTCGATGACGCAGGCGTATCCTACGACAAGCTCTATGTCGAGGACAACCGCGAACTGGCAACCTCGCTCGGTTTAAAGCAGGCTCCCACGCTCATCGTCCGCGACGGTGACAATGTACAGAAATTTGTCAATGTAGTGGGTGTCAGAGAATTTATCGCAAACAAAGGAAGCTTTGTACATGCATGACATCATCATTGTCGGCGGCGGCCCTGCGGGGCTGACCGCCGCTCTGTACGCGCTGCGCGCGGGCAAGCGCGTGCTTGTGATTGAAAAAGGCGGCTTTGGCGGACAGATGACCTTTTCGCCGAAGATCGAAAACTATCCCGGATTTACGTCGATCAGCGGCAGCGAGCTTGCCGACAAAATGGTCGAGCAGGTGCTCTCACAGGGCGCAGACGTTGCCGTAGAAGAGGTGAAACGAATCGAATGCCACCCCTGCGGCACGAAAAACGTCGTGACCGATGCGGGACGCTATGAGGCGGGGGCTGTGATCCTTGCCACCGGTGCAAAGCACCGTCTGCTCGGCGTGCCCGGCGAGACGAAATTCGTGGGCGAAGGCATCTCCTTTTGCGCGGTCTGTGACGGCGCATTCTACGAGGGCAAGGATGTGATCGTGGTCGGCGGCGGCAACTCGGCACTGCAGGAGGCGTTGCTGCTTTCGGAGACCTCGAAGAGCGTTACCGTGGTGCAGAATCTCGATTTCTTCACCGGCGAGCAAAGACTCGTCGATCTACTGATGGCAAAGACCAACGTTTCGGTACGCTTCGGTACGACCGTCAAGGAATTTATCGGCGAGGACACGCTCGGTGGCATGGTCGTAACCGACACGCACACGGGTGAGGAGAAAACGCTTTTCACCGACGGCGTGTTCATTGCGATCGGTCTTGCACCCGAAAACGAGCCGTTTGCCGATCTGGTACTGCTCGAAAACGGTTACATCGTGGGCGCGGATGACTGCGGCACCACCGCTGAGGGCATCTTCACTGCAGGCGACTGCCGCCTGAAGGCGGTCAGACAGGTTGCAACCGCCGTCTCTGACGGCGCAGTAGCGGCACTCTCTGCCTGCGCGTATCTGGATAGAAAATAACCTGAAACCGCAAGGAACTTTTAGAAAGTTCCTTGCGGTTTTTCTTGCTCTGCGGTACAAAATGTGATATATTGAATATAGGAAACTTTTTTAGGAGTGGCTATGCAGAAAACACTTGTTCCCGACTTTGTGTTTGCCCGTTCCACGGACATCACGGTCGAGTTTTTAAAACAGCAGAACATCCGCGCTCTGCTCTGCGATGTGGACAACACCCTCTCCCCGTATGAGGACGCAGAGCCAAACGAAGCCGTGCGCGCATGGATCAAGACGATGCAAGAGGGGGGAATCTCGCTTGCGCTCGTCTCCAATAACCATAAGGATCGCATCGAAACCTACAACCGCTCCCTTGGACTTGCCGCATTTTTTGATGCGGGAAAGCCGTCGAGAAAGTGCTATCTGGAAGCGATTAAGGCACTCGGTGTCAAGAAAGAGGAATGCGCGGTGCTGGGCGACCAGCTGCTCACCGACTGCTGGTCGGCAAGACGGCTTGGCATACCGGCATATATCGTGCCGCCCATCCGCGACAAGCGCGACCTTTTCCACCGCTTCAAACGCGCTATTGAGATCCCGTTTATGCGGTCATACAGACGAAAGGAAACAAAAAACCATGCAAAATAAACCTACCACCGCAACCTTCGGCCCCGGCGGCAACAGCCAAAGCTTTTACGATGCAGGACTCAAAAGCACAAAGCAAGCCCCCGCATGGCTAAAGCAAGTGGGGCTCGACGCCTATGAATACGAGGCGGGTAGCGGCATTGCCGCAGGCGAAGCCGCCTTACGCGAGATCGGCGAAGCGGCAAAGGAGCACGGCATCCTCATGTCCCTGCACACCCCCTATTTCATCTCCCTTTCAGGCGTCGATCCCGAAAAGCGGCTGAAAAGCATCGACTATATCGAAAAAAGCCTTTGGGCGGCAAAGCTGCTACACGCGGACACGATCGTGATCCATTGCGGCTCGGCGGCAAAGATCAGCCGCAAAGAGGCAATGCGCCTCTCGGCAGACACGCTGGCGAGGACGCTCGAAAAGCTCGGCGATACCGACATTGTCTTCGGCGTGGAGACCATGGGCAAGCAGAATCAGCTCGGCACGCTGGACGAAGTCATCGAGCTTTGCAAAATGGATGCACGCCTTGCGCCTGTCGTGGACTTCGGGCACCTCAACGCGCGCGATCTCGGCGGCGTATTTTGCACCGCGGACGACTATCGCCGCGTGTTTGACAAGATCGCAGATGCACTCGGCGACGAAAAGGCACGCTACCTGCACTGCCACTTCTCCAAGATCGAGTGGACGGACATGGGTGAAAAACGGCACCTCACCTTCAGCGACTCTACCTACGGGCCCGACTTTGAACCGCTGATGGAGGCGATCGCAAAGGAAAAGCTTTGTCCCCGCATCATCTGTGAATCGGCAGGCACAATGGCAGAGGACGCACTGGCGATGAAAAAATATTACAAAAACTTAATTTAGTTGCGAAAAAGCAGAAATGAGGCGTTAACTATGACAAGAGCAGAAACATTACGCGAAAAGTTCACATCCTTTGCAGATGCGATCATCATCACCGATGAGCTGAACCAGTACTACATCAGCGGCTTTCGCTTTACCGACGGCTATGTCGTCGTAACCAAGGAAAGCGCGCACATCGTGACCGACTTCCGCTACATCGAGGCGGCAGAAGCGCTCGCACCCGAAGGCTTTTCGAACACCTCCCCGAAGAACATGCGGGAGACGATCGCGGATATCTTCCAAAAGGAGGGTGTCAGAACCGTTGCCTTTGAGGAAACCCGCGTGACCTATGCGGCGCTCGAAGCGCTGAAAGAGAGCATCAAGGCAGACTTTGTGCCCTCCAAGGGCGTTCTCGAGGAGATGCGCCGCTATAAGGACGCGTCCGAGGTCGCAAAAATCGAGGCGGCGCAGAAAATCACGGATGATGCCTTTGCGCACATCTTAAAAGTGATGACACCCGAGATGACCGAGATCGATGTCGCGGTCGAGCTTGAATTCTTCATGCGCAAAAGCGGCGCAGAGGAAAAGAGCTTTGACACCATCGCGGTTTCAGGCAGTGCTTCTTCCCTGCCGCACGGCGTGCCGAGAAACAAAAAGCTCGAGCGCGGCTTCTTCACGATGGACTACGGCTGCGTGGTGGACGGCTATCACTCGGACATGACGCGCACGGTCGTGCTCGGCAAAGCGGACGAGGAGATGAAGCGTCTGTACAATACGGTACTGCACGCGCAGACCGCCGCGATCGAGGCCGCCAAGGTCGGCATGAAGACTGCGGCGATCGACAAGGTTGCCCGTAACATCATCGAGGATGCCGGCTATCATGGGTGCTTCGGACACGGACTCGGACACGGCGTGGGCCTTGAGATCCACGAGGAGCCACGCTTCTCCCCGAAATCCTGCGACTTCTTCAAGGTCGGTCACGTCATCACCGTCGAGCCCGGCATTTATCTCGCCGGCAAGTACGGTTGCCGCATCGAGGATATGATCTATGCAGAGGAAAGCGGCGTACGCAATCTGACGCACGCACAAAAATCGCTGATCGAACTGTTTTAAATCGCTCTAAACAGAAAGGAATTTGACTATGGTAGCATTATTTTTCATCGGCATCGTGCTGACGATTGCTTCGATCGTCTTTATCGGCTTCACGTTCAAAAAGGCGAAGAAGGGGGCAACGCTAATCGGCGTTCTCGCACTGATCCTCGGCGTTCTGATCATCGGCTGCAGTTGCGTTGCCGAGGTTGACACCGGCCACACCGGTATTGTGACCACCTTCGGCCATGTTGAGGACTACACCTTTGAGGCGGGCATTCACTTCAAGCTCCCCTGGCAGGAGGTCGTCAACATGGACAACCGCAACCAGAGAGCAACGATCGATCTCAAGTGCTTCTCCAGCGACATTCAGGAGGTAGACGTTACCTACACCATCAACTACCAGATCCAGAAGTCGAACGCGCAGACCATCTATAAGACCATCGGTACAAGCTACTTCAACACGGTCATCGCACCCCGCATTCAGGAAGCGGTCAAGAGCGTGATCGCACAGTACAATGCAGAAAACCTAATCGCCAACCGCGAAAAGCTGTCGGCAGAGGTCAAGGTGATCCTGCTTGCAAAGCTCGAGACCTACAACATCGAGGTGCTGGATGCGTCGATTGAAAACCTCGACTTCTCGGATGTCTTCACCGCGGCGGTAGAGGCAAAGCAGGTTGCCGAGCAGACCAAGCTCAAGACGCAGATCGAGCAGGAGCAGGCGATCATCATCGCCGAGGCAGAGGCTGAGCGTGCAGTCATCGAAGCAAAGGCAGAGGCAGAGGTCAAAAAGGTAGAGGCAGACGCAAAGCTGTATGCCACCGAAAAGGAAGCAGAAGCGAACACAAAGCTCGCGGCGTCCCTGACCGATGCACTGATCAGCTACTTCTATGCACAGTCCTGGAACGGCGAGCTCCCCACCTACATGGGCGGCGACGGCGGAACCTTCCCGATTCTGAACTTTGCAAACGGTAAGACTGAATAACCATAAAAGCACCCCAAGTCACCAAATGACTTGGGGTGCTTTTTCTTTTATTCGAGTTCAAACGCGCCGGTATAGAGCTGATAAT
>CAYQBT010000124.1:0-5068 GCA_964415775.1 uncultured Lachnospiraceae bacterium | reverse complement strand
CCCAACGGGGCACCGATACGCGATTTCCGCCAAGCGGGATATACAGATAGTCGCGGAACCAGGTGCCGAGCGACATATGCCATCTTCTCCAGAACTCGGCAACGCTTCTCGAAATATAGGGGTAATTGAAGTTTTCAAGGAAACGGAAGCCAAAAATCTTGCCGAGACCGATCGCCATATCGCTGTAGCCCGAGAAGTCAAAGTAAATATGCAGAGAGAATGCGATCGCATACAGCCAATAGAACACGACCGATTTGTCGTCCGACGCACGGAAGGTCTCGCAGAATTCGTAGAATACATTGGCGATCAGCACCTTTTTGCCGAGACCGATCGTAAAGCGCGTTACACCCTCACCGAACTTGTCGATCGAGTGCTTTCTCTCGCTGAGATCCTCCTCAACCGTGGTATAGCGCACGATCGGGCCTGCAATAAGCTGCGGAAAGAGCGCAACATAGGTCGCAAGACGGACAAAGCTCTTCTGCACCTTGGCATCCTCTCGATACACGTCAATGGTGTAGCTGAGCGTCTGGAAGGTGAAAAAACTGATACCGATCGGAAGTGCGATGCCGAGAAGCGCAAGATTCGTGCGGAAGATCGAGTTTACATTCTGAATAAAGAAGTCGGAGTACTTAAAGAATCCGAGCAGCAACATACTGATCGTGACCGAAGAAACCAGCCAGAACTTCGACCACTTTGTGCCGCGGAACTTGTCGATCAGGATGCCGTGAATGTAACTGGACAGGCAGGAAAACAGCATGAGCAGCACATAGACCGGCTCGCCGTACGCATAGAAGAACAGGCTCGTAACGAGCAGCACAAAGTTCTTAAAGCGAAACGGAATCAAAAAATACAGCACCAGTACGATCGGCAGGAAATAATATAAAAATGGAATACTGGAAAAAAGCATTTCGTTTCCTTTCTACCGTTAAAAATGGCATGGTCGAACTCGCCATGCCATTTTTGTGTGCGAAGAATTACTCGGAGAGAGCCATGCCGTTGTCCGAGGGAGCCTCGGGATAATTTGCAGGGCACATCAGGAAGAATACGGTGTCGCCGATCGAGCCGATAACGGTCTGATCAGCCGTTACACAGATGTTCCAACGAGGATTTGCATTGTCCTCAAGTCCTTTGACGAACGCTGCAACATCGGTACCCTCTGCAAGGTCAAATACATAGCCAACGTATGCAATCGAGCCGATCATGGGGCAGAACATTACGCCCTTCTCAAAGCCGGTAACCTCGTAGTTCTCAAAGCCGGAGAGGAAGCCGGGCTCAACGGGCATCGTGCCGCCCATGAACTGGTTGATCTCCATGCCAACAAGCTTGCCTGCAAGCTCCTCAGCCGTGATCTCGGGGTTGATGAGCATTTCATCCACAAAGGTAGCCCAGTGCATACCGCCAACGGTGGTCTCATCTACCTCAGGGAAAATGTCGCCTTCGTTAAATATGTCAGCGCCGCCGTTATCCTCGGACATAGTGGGAACCTCGTAGGTCTCGGGGCACATCAAGAAGAATACAGTGTTGTCGATTGCGCCAACCACGGTCTGGTCAGCCGTTACACAGATGTTCCAACGGGGATTTGCATTGTCGGTAAGTCCCTTAACGAATGCAGCAACATCTGCGCCCTCTGCGAGATCAAACACATAGCCAACATAGGGAATAGAGCCGATCATGGGGCAGAACATTACGCCGCTCTCAAAGCCGG
This sequence comes from uncultured Lachnospiraceae bacterium, assembly GCA_964415775.1. Classification (GTDB taxonomy): domain Bacteria; phylum Bacillota; class Clostridia; order Oscillospirales; family CAG-272; genus UMGS902. The sequence goes on along the minus strand of CAYQBT010000124.1, from coordinate 3,363 downwards.
CAACCTCATAGTTCTCAAAGCCGGAGAGGAAGCCGGGCTCAACAGGCATCGTGCCGCCCATGAACTGGTTGATCTCCATCATAACGAGCTTGCCTGCAAGCTCTTCGGCAGTGATCGCAGGGTTTGCGGTCTTCTCGGCTACAAAGGCAGCCCAGTGCTTGCCGCCAACGGTGTTCTCATCCACGGTGGGGGTAATATTGCCGTCTGCGGGAGCAGTCGTAACAGGCGCCTCAGTGGTCACGCCCGGATCCTTGTCCTTTCCGCAAGCGATCAGGCTTACGCTAAGGGTAAGAATAAGTAAAGCAACTAACAGTTTTTTCATAGCTTCATAATTCCTTTCGTGGTATACGACCCTTTGTCGCGGTTTTTTAAAAAAATCCTCACGGAATTTTTATTTTTTTGAAAATTATTTACCGATCGGCGAAAAGTTTATGCAATCAACTCAATTCCCGGTGATCGCCGATGGTAAGATCGGGGAAATACAGCGCCAGAATCTGTTCGGCGGTGGCACCCGCCTCAGCAAGATCCAGCGTGCCGTACTGGCTGATGCCAATGCCGTGTCCCCAGCCCTTGCCCGCGATGATAAAGTTGTCTTTATCCTTCGCTTCGATGATCTCGCTGTGCTTTTTTAAGGTAACGCCGGTACCGGCGCTTCCCCGGATATACACGAAGTTATCTTCTGTTGCAACCCGCAACAGTCGTTCGCGTACGCGCACCACATCATCGGCAGTCTGCACATACATGCGCACTTCGTCTTCCTCAACGCGTCCGTCTGCCGTCAGCACCGTATGCGTTCCCGTTCCGATTTTGAAGAAGTCCTCGACTTTCTCGGCATAGCCTCCCTCGGATTCACCGAAGAGGCTTTCCACGTCAATATCCAAGACTTCATCATACTCAAAAACAACGCTGCCCTTGCCGACCACAAAGTTGGCACTGCCTAAATACTTCGACATAGAGGAACGCACCTTGTCACAGCGCTCTACGGTCAGTTCATTACCCTTGGAATCGGTATAGGTGATCGAATACACATACGGGCTGTCGCCTGAAAACTCGTTGATCTGAATATCCACGATGCGGTCGCCCGTGATTTTGCTGTACCCTTTGCTCCTAAGATAATCAGCAAGCTCCTCGCCGCTGACCTCCGAGGTCCATGTACCGTTGGTATGCTCGCTGTAGCGCTCCCACGGTGTGTATACGGGAACCATATACGGCGCATCATCGCCGCCCCAGGTATCCTTTGCACTCGCGGTATAGCCGCCCATCGAGGAGGAATAATAGGTGGCGATAATACTCTCTCCGTCGGTCAACACAAGTCCTTCCGTATCTTTTACCGCATCATACACCGCATCCGTTGCACCTGTAATGCCGCGATACACCTGACAATGCGTGGAATTGCAAACATCAAAGCCGTATGTGCTGTAGTGCCGATTGCGATTTTTCAAAACATAACCGCGCGCTGTGATAGAAAAGGCACGCTGTGCCTCCCAGTGCCATTCGGGGTTGATCTCGTACGGAAGAACGCCGACGATATAATCCTCCAGCGGCAGCATATTGGTCAGTGCGACGCCGACAACACTGCCTGTCGAATACCGTTCATACAGAAATGCACCGTCATACAGGCGGTTTGCCGGCGTTTTCAAATACTGCTTTTCTCCGTCTTTCGGCAGTGCCGAAAGACCGAGTCGGCGGTCGCCGCCGTCGTCAAATTCAAAATAGATCGTGTTGGTCTCGGGATCTACGATCGATACGCAGGTATCCGAGGGGGTGGCTGTAACCATCTTGATCTCGGACGCAAGATCGGGAATGGACGCTTTTTTGGTGGCAATACGCTCCTCAGAGGAATAGTCACCGATGCGGATCTTATAAGCACCGTCAATATAGGCGATAAAGGGATGCATGTCGCTTCCCTCTTTTTTCAGCCCGTTGATAACGGTTTCCAGCATCTCCTCGGCATCCTCTAAGGTGTCAAAACCCTTTTTGACCTCCAGATGATAGCCTCCGACGACACATTTCTTCGTGGTGTTATAAATAGAATAGGTGTACGCCGATTGAGAAAGATTGTCGTCGCACACCACGGAAACCTTGGGCAATTCTATCGTATAAATCTCTTCCAGAGAGCGCTCTGTCTTACCCGCCGTTGCCGCATAAACGGTAAAACCAACCGTGCTCACCGTCTCAAAGCCGACAGTAACGTCACTGCCGTACATAAGTCCGACAGTGACGTATTCGGGAGCTGCTTCTTTGGCTACAGATTCTTCAATCTCCGCAGCACCGATAGAACATGCCTGGAAAAGAATAAGCGCACAGCTGCCTGCCATAAGTACAGCAAGAATCCATACCATGACCTTTACCCAGAATTGCTTCTTTTTCATCACAGAGTCCTCCTTTCAAAAAGATATATGGTTTTATTTTAATTTTTATTTCCTAACAGTATAATAAGAATTATTGCAACTGCAATTCCGCCGCCTACAAGTGCACCGACAAGCCAAAGCGGTATAGCCGAAGACACAAGCACAGCGGTAGGACCGTCAGCCCCGCCTATAATGCCAATATTCATCACTCAGCCTCCGTTGTTTCAGCTACTGTTTCAGCTACTGTTTCAGCTACTGTTTCAGCTACGGCTTCAGCGGATTTTATGATATAGTCGCCACGCACCATTATCCATGCGCCGCCGTCCAAAGCGGTAATTCCTCTGCCGTCGTCACGGGGAATGATAATAGTGTGATTTGTAGGAACTGCGCCGTCATTATAAATTTCTGTGCCGTCTGTCGTGTCGGACAAGCCCTGCTCCTCCCATTTTACAGTAAAGGGAGACACAGCTTTTGTCGAGCCTGAGCGAACTATGACCTCACAGGAATAAACAGATGCAAAAATCGTCTCTCCCGCTTTAAGGTTTACAACCTCATATCTTGAGCCTGTATTAACCGTACCAAGAGGGAACGTCTCCTCGGGCTCTACAGTAGTTTCCACAGGCTCCTCGGTGGTTTCCTCCGGATTTGTCATAACAACGTCACCGATATCCGCACCTGTAATAGCATCATTTATCATTTCTTTTATCTGAGGCAGGAGTACCTCGTTTACATAGCTGAGCGAGATAAGCGGGTCGTCCTCTCCCGAATATGTAACGGCGTAAACGCAAATAGCCGAAAATGCCAATGCCGCCGATAAAGCTGCACAAGCAATTATTTTGGTTATCTTCTTCACTCTTATCCCTCCCGAAAGCAACATACGCATTTATTATACAACATATAGCGTCGAAAAGGAAGTGCTTTTGTCAAATTTAATAAATGAAATTTTTAGTGCAATAAGTAAATTAATGTTTATGCGACGAAGTCGCATAAACATTAGCGATATAAATCCCTA
>CAYQBT010000123.1:0-5122 GCA_964415775.1 uncultured Lachnospiraceae bacterium | reverse complement strand
TCGTGCGTACCCATGACGATGATGTAAATCAATCCTTCCCCTCGGGGGAAGGGGGACCGCCTCGCGGTGGATGAGGGGTATTCCCCGCCATAGCAACATCGAACCGTGGCAGGCGGGGCGTCCGGGAGGTCGCCCCCTACGGGTTTGTGCGTTGCCATAACAGGGAAACCCCTTATTCGTCGGTTCGGAGCAGGAACAATTCGACCGTTTCTTCCCCATTTGCCACGGTGATACGGTTCATCCCCACGGCAAGCGCCAGCGTGATCGAATAACTGCCGTCCCGCTTGCGGAGCGGCGTGATGCCGTTGACGCTGATCGGATACGCGAGGTTGGAGTTGCCGCGGATCACTGCCGATTCGGAAACGGTGGTATCGCCGTCTGCATAGCTCTCCACGGTGAGGGCTCTGCCGTCTTCCACATAATTCATATAGGTAATTTTCTTCTCGAACGCCTCGGCAAGCTCCTGCAGGATGCCCGCGGCATTGCCTTTGAGCGCCGCATAGCCGTAATAGAAGCCGCCGCGGTAGGCATACAGCTCCCGTCCGTGCCCGATCTGCTCTGCGATCTCGCCGCTCTGCATGCCACCGTCCGCATAGCGGTAAACGCCGTGGTTGATGTACAAGGTCACGCCCGTGCCATCCAGCGCGCGGCTCCACCAATCGGCAAGCGTGCCAAACGGTGCCGCCGCGGTCGTAAAGCTCCAGTAAAGCTGGGGCGCAAGATAATCGACATAACCGCCCTCTGCCCACGCAAGCGCGTCGCAGTAGATCTCGTCATAGGCGGAGAGTCCGCGCGTCGCGCTACCGCCGTTTTCGCCGTCGCTGTTGCGCCAGATGCCAAACGGCGACACGCCAAAGCGGATGTCCTCGTCCGTTTCCTTGACCGCGTTGTAGCAAAGCTCTATGAGGCGGTTGATACTGTCGCGGCGGAAGTCGCCGAGGCTCGAAAAGCCCTCTCCGTATGCGGCAAAGGTCTTCGCGTCGTCAAATTCCGCTTCGCCCGACGGATAAGGATAGAAATAATCGTCAAAAATAATACCGTCCACATCGTAGTTTTGGCAGATCTCGCGCACGCCGTCTGCCACAAGCGCGCGCACGGCGGGGATGCCCGCGTCAAAATACAGCTTGCCGTCTGCATAAGGCACTACCCATTCGGGATTCTGCACCGCAGGGCTGGAGGCGGGGAGCGCGGAAAGGTCGGTCTGCGGATAGGTTGCATTGCCGCTCGTCACGCGCAAGGGATTCACCCATGCGTGTACCGCAAGCCCGTTTGCGTGTGCCCTCTCCAACAGATAGGCAAGGCAGTCAAAGTCGCCGTCGGGAGATAAGCCCGCCGTACCCGAGACGAATTTCGAGGCAGGAAAGATCTCTGAGCGGTAGAGTGCATCCGCCGCAGGGCGCACCTGAAAAAGAATGGTATTGAAGCCGTTTTCCTTGGAAAAGGCTACGATCTCGTCCAGCTCTCGCGCAAGCGCATCACGCGAAAGCCCCTGCTTTGTGGGAAAGTTGATATTGTTCACCGTGGTGATCCAGATGCCGCGCATCTCCTCCTCCACGCCCGAAGCCGTGGCAAGCGGGCGGGCCTCGCTCATCGCGCCCGCCTCCTCCGCGGCAAATGCCGTTCCGCCGCCGAACAAAAACAGAAGCGGCAGCAGCGCGGACAGCACCAGCAAAAGTGCCACCGCAGACAGTATCATTTTGAATCGTGTATCCAGCATATTGTTTCTCCCATCAGGACAGGTTGTCCCCTACCCAATGTATGCAAATCGGTTGTAGAATAGTACGCACCCGTAGGGCGGGGGTTTACTCCCGCCGTGTTGCCACGGTGCACATTGTCATGACGACGCACCAACCTGTAGGGGACGGCGCCTGGACGTCCCGTTTTGCAACGGTACGATGATTGTCACGGCGGGAGCAAGCCCCCGCCCTACGGCAAGATCTCCTATCTATTCTACCATACTTCCGTGCAAAAATCGACGGGTTTTTGCAGTCTTTTTGCCTATGTCGAAAATTTCCTCCGTTTCCCTTCCAATTTTTGTTGCTTTCCCATGGCAGAAATGGTACAATAAGGCGAAAGTGAGGGTGCGGGATGAAAAAAGTGGACATCTACACCGACGGCGCGTGCAAAGGCAATCCCGGCGCGGGCGGGTACGGCGCGATTCTGGTATACGGCGGCAGAGAAAAGGAATTCTCGGGCGGCGAGGCAATGACCACCAACAACCGTATGGAGCTGTCTGCGGTGATCACGGCGCTTGCGGCGCTGAAGGAGCCCTGCGAGGTGACGCTCACCTCCGACTCGAAGTATGTGGTGGACGCCGTCACAAAAAACTGGGTGTACGGCTGGCGGGATAAAGGCTGGAAAAAGTCGGACGGCAAGCAGGCACTCAACATCGACCTGTGGGAAAAGCTTCTCGCATTGCTCGAGATCCACAAGGTCACATTTGTATGGATAAAAGGGCATGACGGGCACGCATACAACGAACGGTGCGACCGTCTTGCCGTCAAAGAGGCGGAAAAGTATTCTGTATGAACCTGATAAAACAAACGATAAAACGGCTGACTGTCGAAGATGCGGCAGAACTCAAGCGGCAGATCGACGCATCGGAAGAGGAAGATGCCGCGATCTGTGACCACAGCGTGGGCAATATCTACATGTGGGAGGCTACGCTTGCTACCGAGACGGTCGGCACCGACAAGCTCTGTATCGCCGAGCACTACGAGGGCGAGACCTATTTTGCCCTGCGCGAGGCGGACGGAGACTACATCGCCCGCATCGAGGCGCTGCAAAGGCAGTTCGGCGCGCCCCTCTGCCTCTGCTCGATGACGAGCCGCGAGGTCGAGGCACTGCAGAGCGCCTTCGGCGACCGTTTCTCCTATACGGGAGAGGATGGCGCGGCAGACTATATCTACGATGCCGCGGCGCTCCGCAGTCTTTCGGGCAAGAAATACCACGCGCAACGGAATCACCTGAACGCATTTTTGCGGGAATACAAGGACTATACCTTTCTCCCCTATAAAGCACAGGAGGAAGCCGAGTTGCTTGCGTTTTTGGACAAATACGAGGCAGAGGCCGCCGACCTGACCGAAAGCGCGAAAAAGGAGGCCCTTGCGTGCAAGCGGCTTGTGTCGATGCTCCCTCTGCTCGGGCTGGATGCGCGCGTTCTGCGCATTGACGGTGCTTTTTGCGGATTTGTGGTGATGGAGCGTGTCGGCGGCACACTGATGATCCACATCGAAAAGGCGCTCACCGCCTATCGCGGCATCTATCCGCTGCTCGTACAGCTGGAGGCAAACGCATACGCGGACGTGCGCTTTGTCAACCGCGAGGAGGACGACGCAAACGAGGGGCTCCGCCGCTCCAAGCTCTCCTACCACCCGATCGAGATCAAACAAAAATATATCGGAAGAATAGAATAAACCGCTTCCCCCTGCCATATTCTTAAATAGAATACGGCAAAGGGGGAAGTTTTTTATGTTTGTCCGTTCTATACGCATGAGTACCGTGAAGTTAGTTTCGATTACCGCGCTCACGGTCATGGCAATCGCCGCGCTGATCCTCTTTATCCCCTCTTACGAAAGTCCCGCCGCTACCGCAGGCGAGGTGGATAAAGTAACTGAGATCCGCTTTGACAAGATCAAGACCGCCGAGGACCGCGTGAGCTTTCTCTCGCAGTTCGGCTACACGGTCGAAAGTGAACCGATCGAGAGCGTGGAGGTCACGATCCCGAAGGAGTTTGACAAGGTGTTTGCCGCCTACAACGAGCTGCAAAAGGGAGAGGGACTCGACCTTGGACGCTACAAGGGCAAGACCGTGATGCGCTATACCTACAAGGTCACGAACTACGAGGGCTACAGCGATCCCGTATATGCTAACCTGCTGGTGTACAAAAACAAGGTCGTGGGTGCGGACATCTGCTCTGCCGATCCCGCAGGCTTTGCACATGGGCTGACGAAGGCGTAATGCTACGCAGTGATATCACTCTTCGAGTGCGTGATATTCGCCTGTCGGCGAGTGATATATGCCTGCGGCATACGATATGTTTTCCTTCGGAAAACACTATGGAAAAAAGTCGTCTCATGGAGACGACTTTTTATCGTTTGCGTTTGGCGCACGCGCCAAACATATCACATTTGCGTAGCAAATATATCACTGCGAAGCAATATCACTTGCCCCATTGGGGCAAATATCACGGTGGGTTGTCCATAGGGACAACCCACTTTCGGCGGCTTTTTTGCGTTTCTTTAATAATTCTCTTTTCTGACCTCGAAGTAGCTCTTCGGATGGGCGCAGACGGGGCAGACCTCGGGCGCCTTTTTACCCATCACAAGGTGTCCGCAGTTGCGGCACTCCCACATAGTCTCCTCGCTCTTCTCAAATACCTTCTGCATCTCTACATTGTGTAAAAGTGCGCGGTATCTCTCCTCGTGCGACTTCTCGATCTCGGCAACCGCACGGAATTTGTAGGCAAGATCGTGGAATCCCTCCTCCTCTGCCTCCTTGGCAAAGGTTGCGTACATGTCGGTCCACTCATAGTTCTCGCCGGCAGCCGCCGCCGCAAGGTTCTTCGCGGTGTCGCCCAGCTCGCCGAGCGCCTTGAACCACATCTTTGCGTGCTCCTTTTCGTTGTCGGCGGTCTTCTGGAAGATCGCCGCGATCTGCTCATAGCCCTCTTTCTTTGCAACGCTTGCAAAATAGGTGTACTTGTTTCTTGCCTGGCTTTCCCCTGCGAATGCCGCCAGCAGATTCTGTTCGGTCTTTGTTCCCTTAAGTTCCATTGTGTATCTCCTTTTTAAAAATAGGAATTATTCTTATCTTGATTACAGTATACAACGGTTTTCGGTGCTTGTCAAGAGGATTTTTGAAAAATTTTCGGTTTTTGCAAAAATCATCTTGCGATGTTGACAAGCGAGAGCCCCTGACTTGCGGCATACTCCACGGTCTGGCGCGTGCCGCTGCCGCCCGCCTCGGAGAGATAGCAGATGCAGGCGGAGCTTGCGTCCACCATGGCGCGGTTGCGCTTCTGCATACAGCCCGTGTAATAGCGGTCGGCGAGGTAGATCACCTCATCGGCGCGCTGAAGCAGTCCGTCATACACCGCTTTATCATAGTCGCTCCACTTTGC
>CAYQBT010000122.1:0-5127 GCA_964415775.1 uncultured Lachnospiraceae bacterium | reverse complement strand
CACGCTGAATGTCGGTGTGTAGCTGCGGGAAATGCACCTTGAGGCGGTTGTTTGTATTGCAGAGTGCATCTACGATCGCTTTAACGATGAGCTCGAGATACGCAAGGTTACGGTTGTCGCGCGTGATGATCTTCTCCCAGTCCCACTGGTCAACATAGATCGAGTGGATGTTGTCCAGCTCTTCATCGCGGCGGATCGCGTTCATATCGGTGTAAAGACCGTTTCCGATTGAGAAATTATAGCGCTTCAGCGCCAGCCGCTTCCATTTTGCCAGCGAATGTACAACCTGTGCATCCGCACCGATAGCGGGCACGTCAAAGGAAACCGGACGCTCGGTGCCGCTTAGGTTGTCGTTGAGTCCCGATGCCTCGGTAACGAACAGCGGCGCGGAAACGCGCTTCAGATTCAGAGCAGAGGAAAGCTCGCTTTGAAAGGTTTGCTTGATGTAGGCGATCGCACGCTGGGTGTCGTATTCGTCCAGCAACGGCTTGTAGCCCTTAGGGATAATTACTTTGTTCATAATTTGCCTCGCAGTAAAGGATACTTTATTATACAGCAGTAATTTTTACAAGTCAATATCGACAGATACAAAAATATGTGGTATACTATAAAAGAATTATCGCAAGTTACAGCATTGTCTCCCGTGGCGAGCACGTTCTGCTTTTGACAGAAAACGGGCTGTCGGGGCGCCAGCCCCTACGAGGTGTTTGCTTGTCGGTAGGGGACGACGCCTTCGACGTCCCGCTACAAAAAACAGAATTATGTTTTATGGGAACAAAAAATCAATTGGAGACAAAGAATTCCATCCATGGAGGAAAACATCATGCATCGTACATATGCAGATTACGCCACCGGGCAAGCGGTTGCTCTACTGGCGATCGACAGCCCGACGGGCTATACAAAAACAGCGGCGGAGTGGGTGCAAGCGCAGTTTGCCGCGCTCGGCTTTTCTGCCGAGATCACCACAAAAGGCGGCGTGCTGATCGACCTTGGCGGGGAGAATGCACAGGACGCGCTTCTTCTGGAGGCGCATGCTGACACGCTGGGGGCAATGGTTGCCGAGATCAAGGCAAACGGCGCGTTGCGCGTGACCAACCTCGGCGGTATGCGCGCCGAGAACGGGGAAGCGGAGAATGTCCGCATCCATACGCGGGACGGTAAGGTGTATGAGGGCACGCTGCAGCTCTGTAACGCATCCGTCCATGTCAACGGCAGCTACGGCGATACCAAGCGCAGCTTTGATACCACCGAGGTGCTGATCGATGAGGATGTCAAAAGCGCTGAGGACACCCGCGCACTCGGCATAGAGGTCGGCGATATCGTCTGCTTTGATCCGCGCACCCATGTGACCGCTTCCGGCTATATCAAAAGCCGTTTTCTGGATGATAAGCTTTCGGTCGGCATCCTGCTCGGCCTTGTAAAGTATATGCGCGATACCGGCAAAACGCCTTCGCGCAAGGTGTATGCACACGTTACCGTATATGAGGAGGTCGGACACGGCGGCGCGGGCTCCGTACCGTGCGGCGTGACCGAGGCGATCTCGGTGGATATGGGCTGCGTGGGGGACGGCCTCGGCTGCACCGAGCGTATGGTTTCGATCTGCGCCAAGGACTCGGGCGGTCCCTATAGCTATGATGTTGTGGGCAAGCTGATTGAGGCGGCAAAGCGCGAGGAAGCCGACTATGCGGTGGACGTATATCCGCACTACGGCTCAGATGTGGAAGCCACGCTTTCCGCGGGCAGTGATATCCGCCACGGACTCATCGGTGCCGGCGTATATGCCAGCCATGGGTACGAGCGCAGTCACGTTGACGGCGTGTGGAACACCTTGAAGGTATTGAAAGGCTATTTAGAAATATAATGTAAAAGCGGCGTTTTTTCGCCGCTTTTACATTGTTGAAAATTTCTTCCACTGCACAAAAACACATTGACAGAAAGTAAAAAAAGTTATATAGTATACAATGTATAATGTTGTGCTTTTATAGGATTTTTGTTAAAAAAGTAGCATATATCATAGATTTTTTGAAAGGAAGGTCAAATTATGGCTTTTTCTCTTCACGGCGTACATGTGCCGCATAGAAAGAATACTGCCGCTATGCCGGCTGTCCGCATGGACACCCCTGCCACGGTGACGATCCCGATGGCGATGCATATCGGCAAGCCCGCGACTCCGGTCGTCAAGGTCGGAGATCACGTGGATGTCGGAACGCTGATCGGTGAGCAGAGCGGAAGAATTTCTGCACCTGTGCATGCAAGCGTATCCGGTAAGGTGACCAAGGTCGGCGACATTCTGCTGTCCGATGGTTCTACCGCCCCCGCGGTAACGATTGAGTCGGACGGGGAGATGACCGTCAGTGAAACGGTCAAGGCACCCGAGATCGCTTCCCGCGAGGATTTTATTGAGGCGCTCCGTCAAAGCGGTATCGTCGGACTTGGCGGTGCGGGATTCCCCACCCATGCCAAATTCGATGTCGAGGATCCCTCGACCATCGAGGAGTTGATTATCAACGGCGCTGAGTGTGAGTCGTATATCACCAGCGATACCTGCACGATGATCGACCGCGTGGAGGATATGGCATGCGGTATTCGCGCGATCCAGGCGCATCTTGGTATTCAGAAGATCATCATCGCGGTGGAGAACATTAATAAGGAAGCGATCGCAAGCATGCGAGCGCTTGCCGATACCATCGAGAATGTTACGCTCAAGGTTCTGCCCAGCCTGTATCCGCAGGGCGGAGAAAAGGTTCTGATCTATCACACCATCGGCAAGACGATTCCTACAGGCAAATTGCCGATGGATGTAGGTTGCATCGTCTGCAACTGCACGACGGTTGCTTTGATCGGTCAGTATCTTTCGACCGGTATGCCGCTGGTAGAAAAATGTATCACGGTGGACGGATGCGTGGTCAAGGAGCCGAAGAACGTGATCGTGCCTGTGGGCACGGCACTTGCGGATGTATTTGCATACTGCGGCGGCTTCAAGGAGGATCCTGCAAAGGTCCTCTACGGCGGACCGATGATGGGTATTGCCGTACCGAGCCTGGATGTACCCGTGCTGAAGAATACGAATGCAATTATTGCACTCAGCAAGAAGGAGACCTTGGCGAAAAAGGTCACGGCATGTCTGCGCTGCGGTGACTGCGCGCGTCATTGCCCGTTCCGTCTGGATCCCTGTGCGATCGCGCTTGCCTATAAGAAGCGCGATGTCGCAGAACTCGAAAAACTTTCTGTGGAGACCTGCATGGAGTGCGGTAGCTGTGCGTATAACTGTCCTGCGGCCCGTCCGCTGATTGAGAATCACCGCCTTGCAAAGGCGCTCGTACGTGCGGCACGCGCCGAGAGAGAGGCAAAGGAGGCGACAAAATAATGGATGCTAAACTGCATGTTTCCGCATGCCCGCATATACATACAAAGCGTACAACACAGAGCGTGATGCTCGACGTAATCCTTTCGCTGCTGCCCGCAACGATTGCCGGCGTGATCCTGTTCGGTTTGCCCGCACTGTGGGTGATCGTATGCTGTGTGCTTTCTGCGGTGCTTTCGGAATTTGTATTCAATCTGCTCGTAAAAAAGGAGCAGACGATCGATGACTTAAGCGCGGTCGTTACCGGACTTCTGCTCGCGCTCAATCTGCCTGCGAACATACCGCTGTGGCAGGCGGCTGTCGGCTCTGTATTTGCCATTATCGTGGTCAAGTGCCTGTTCGGCGGTCTCGGCCATAATATCGTGAACCCTGCGATCACCGCGCGTGTCTTTATGCTGGTTGCATTCGGCTCGATGGCACAGGCGGCTTTCCCTGCATCGGTAGACGCGGCATCGGGCGCAACGCCGCTCGTAGAGCTTGCGGCGGGCAAAGTTCCTTCGCTGCTCGATCTCTTCCTCGGCAAGACCGGCGGTGCGATCGGCGAGACCTGCACGCTGGCTCTGCTCATCGGCGGCATCTATCTGCTCGTTCGCCGTGTGATCACCTGGCATCTGCCGGTCGTTTATATCGGCACGGTGTTTGTGTTCACCCTTGCACTCGTCGGCTTTGATGTGCAGACGGCGCTTGCATGGACGCTTTCGGGCGGTCTCTTTATCGGTGCATTCTTCATGATCACCGATTATGTTACCTCGCCCGCAACGCCTCTCGGCATGATCCTGTTCAGCGTGCTTACGGGTATTCTCACGGTTGTGATCCGCTTTTACGGCAACTATCCGGAGGGCGTATCCTTTGCGATCCTGTTCATGAACATTCTCACGCCGTTTATCGATATGTGGACGGCGCGTAAGCCTTTCGGTACGGGAGGGAAAAGAGCATGAATAAGCATATGAAGAATATTGTTGTTTTAACGGCGGCATGTGTAGCGGTTGCGCTTCTGCTTGCGGTGACAAACTTTGTTACCGCGCCGATCATTGAAAAAAATCAGGCGGCTGCTGCCAATGAAGCGCTGCTTGTGGTAATGCCGGGCGGCGAAGATTTCACACCCGTTGACCTTTCCGCATATACGCTGCCTGCTTCTGTCACCGAGGCGTACAGCGAAAAGAACGGCGGCCATGTATTTACCATGACCGTATCGGGCTATTCCTCCGGTATGGTGATCATGTGCGGTGTGGATGCAAGCGGTACCGTGACCGGTGCAACCTGCCTCACCAGCAGTGAAACGCTTGGCTATGAAAAGACCTACGGTGATGCTTTACTTGGTGCAACAGCCGACAGTGTAGATGCAGTGGATACGATCGCCACCGCCACCAAGACCACTGCGGCATATAAGAATGCAGTCAAGGATGCGCTGAATGCGGCGATCATCCTCGGCGGCGGCTCGGTGGACATCCGCACAGAGGAGGAGATCCTTGCCGATAACTTAAACGCGGCTCTGCCTGCGGGAGAGGGCAAGTTTGCTCCCGTATTCATTACAGAAGTACTCACCGATATTTCCGCAATCTATGCGGCAGAGAACGGCGCGGGCTATGTGTATGTCAGCGGCGAAAGCTTTGTCGGCGTAGGTGCGGACGGTAAAGCGGTTTCGGAGGTATCCGATGAACTGCGCGCGACGGTAGAAACCGCGGCGGCGATTATGCTTGCTTCCACGACAGAGGATATTGACCTCTCGGCATATGCGGATATGCCCTCGCAGGTTCTTTCTG
>CAYQBT010000121.1:0-5199 GCA_964415775.1 uncultured Lachnospiraceae bacterium | reverse complement strand
TTGTAGTTTTATTCTACAACAGGGGGATTCTTATTTCAATGTCCGTTTATCTGGGTACGGTCCACTTGGCGGAGAGTTTTTTGTATATTTTCTGTCCTTTGTTCATAGTATATTCTGTGAGAAAATAAAGAAAGGATCACAGAAAGGAATATCCGTATGAACACAAGCTATCTTCCCGAAGGACTTCTCTTTGACACCCCGCAAAACCGTGAGTATATCGGTTCGCTTGCCGGTCTGGAACGCGCCATGCGTGAAGGGAAAACACTGGAAGCGCCCGCCGCAATGTGCGACAGCGACATGAACCTCTACATAGATCTCGGCAATGTGCGCGGTGTGATGCCTCGCGAGGAGGTTGCTCTCTGCCGTGAGGGCGAGGATCTCAAATCCATCGCAGTCATCACAAGAGTCGGCAAGCCCGTCTGCTTTAAGGTACTGTCCATTACCGAGGAGCGCGGCATGACGGTTGCGCATCTTTCGCGCCGCGCGGCACAGATCGAGTGCAAGCGGGAATACCTTGGCGATCTGATCCCCGGCGACATCGTCCCCGCCAAGATCACGCATATGGAAAGCTTCGGTGCCTTTGTGGACATCGGTTGCGGCATTGTGTCGTTGCTCACGATCGACTGCATCTCGGTTTCGCGGATCTCGCATCCCGCCGAGCGCTTTTCGGCAGGTGAGTATATCCCCGTCGTGATCCGAACGGTGGATGCAGAAAACGACCGCATCTTCGTCTCGCACAGAGAACTGCTTGGCACCTGGGAGGAAAATGCGGCGGCCTTCTCGGCAACGCAGACGGTCTCCGGCATTGTGCGAAGCATTGAGGAATACGGCATTTTTGTAGAGCTTGCCCCCAATCTTGCGGGGCTTGCCGAATGTAAAAGCGGTGTGCAGGTAGGGGATGTAGCCAGCGTGTACATCAAGAGTATTCTGCCGCAGCGCATGAAGATCAAGCTGGTGCTGATCGATGCCGCACCCGGCGCCCATACCCCGTGTAAACGCAAATATTACATTGACACCGACAAGGTCAAGCATATCGATCGCTGGCAGTATTCGCCCGATTGCTGCAGCCGCGTGATCGAAAGCGTTTTTTAATATTTACAAAATGGAAATTTTATGTTAAAATAAAGTAACAAGTTTTCAGGAGGTGTAAAGCGTGAGCAAAATCATCATTACCATCGCTCGCCAATACGGCAGCGGAGGCAGACATATCGGAGAACAGATCGCCAAGGAACTCGGTGTTCCCTTTTATGATGAGAATCTGATCACTCTTGCCGCCGAAAAGAATGATCTTTGCCACGAGGCGGCCGCCGAAGCGGATGAGCGCAATGCGAGCAGTCTGCTGTATACCCTCGCTATGGGTTCTACCGCGATGCTGCATTCGCCGCAGTACAACATGCCGATCAACGACAAACTGTTTTTGGCGCAAGCGGAGATCATCAAAGAAGCCGCAGAGAACGGCTCTGCCGTGATCGTTGGCAGATGCGCCGACTATGTTTTGCGCGAGAATCCGCATGTGCTGAGCGTCTTTGTACACGCTGATACAGATGTGCGTGCGAAGAATATTGCAAGGCGCAACGGCATATCCGAAAGTGAAGCGTATTCACTGATTGCCAAAACCGATCGCCGCCGCGCAAACTACTATAATTTCTATACCGGCAAGCGCTGGGGAGAAATGACCGGCTATGATCTATGCGTAAACACCGGTAAGCTGGGCGCAGAGAACGCCGCAAAGCTGATTGCCGATTACGCAAAAGCACTACAAGAATAAGCCATACAAAAACTGCCGCACCAGCGGCAGTTTTTTAAAGTTCAGTCCTATTTATGGTACTCCTCTTTTGCTATACTATAGCCAAAGGAGGGATGCCGTATGATTGCTTCCAAGGAAATACTTAGGCGGGTGGAAAAATTGATTGCAAAATGCAACACCCGCGATCCGTACAAGATCGCGCGGCAATGCGGGATCGAGCTGATCGTCAAGGAGCTCGGCGCGCTGGGAGGCTTTTATAAGGTGATCTATCGGAACCCGTTTATCTTTCTGAACAAATCGCTGCCGAGGGCAACCGCCCGGCTGGTCTGCGCGCACGAGCTCGGGCATCACCTGCTGCACCGCGAATTTGCGGCATTCGGCTTTGAGGAGACCTCCCTGTTTTCGCCCGCTTCACGCAGAGAATACGAAGCCAATCTCTTTGCCGCCGAGCTACTGATCCCCGACGAGGAGATCGAAGAACTGCTGGAATACGGCTATACCAAGGAGCAGATCGCCGCCGCGCTCGGCATGGACTGCCGCCTTACCGAACTGAAACTTAGCGCATATAAGCTCAAAAACGCAAAATAGTCTTTACTTTCCCACAATATATGGTAAAATAGAGTGTAGCTTTACACTCTATTTTTCTTGGGAGGAAAAGATGAATACCGAAAACCTGTACTCCGGCTGGAACGACCTTGTGACGCAAAGCACAAACGGCGTCACGATGCTGTATCAGCTTTACATACCGGAGAACTACGATCCGGAAAAGCAATACCCTGCCATTCTGTATATGCACTCAGCGGGTGTGCGTTGCGATGACAATTCGCACATCTACACCGGCGAAGCAAAATTTTTGCGCAATATTGAGGCGGGCGCTTACAAAAACGAGTGCCTTATCCTCGCCCCCTGCTGCCCGAAAACGGCGAAATGGGTAGACGTTGACAAATGGGACAGTATCAGCTTTGACTCGGACGAAATGGCACCGAGCACGCACATGGCGGCGGCGCTGGAGCTGTTCGGTAAATTCTTGCAGAATTTTTCGATCGACCGTTCCCGACTCTACCTGTACGGTATGTCGATGGGTGCGCTTGCGGTCTGGGATATTCTCGCGCGCAGACCGAAGGTGTTTGCGGCAGCAGCAGTCGCGGCAGGACGCGGCACACCGATGCACGCTAACCGCATGACCGACGTTGCGATCTGGATCTTCCACGGCACGAAGGATAACGCGGTTCCCTACCGCCATGCGATCATCATGCACGATGCCCTTGTCAATGCCGGAAAGACTGACTTCCGCTTTACGACATTTGAAAATGCCGGGCACGGCATCTGGACGCTGACAGCGAACACCCCCGGCTTTATCGACTGGATGTTCGCGCAAAGGAGAACCGACAAATGAACATTGTGGTTTTAGATGCGGCAACGCTTGGCGAAGCGCTGGATTTTTCGGTGCTGAGCCGGTTCGGCAATGTGGTGCTGTACGACAACACTTCGGGCGATCTTGTTGCAGAGCGTTTACAGGATGCGGATGTCGCCATTATCAATAAAATCAAGATCAATGCGAATACTTTGCAGGACAACAAAAGTCTGAAGCTGGTCTGCGTATTTGCGACCGGCTATGACAATATTGACCTTGCATTCTGTCGGGAGAGAAAGATCGCCGTTTGCAATGTCAAGGGCTATTCCACGCACAGTGTGGCACAGCTCACCGTACTGATGGCGCTGACGCTGATTGAAAAGATCGACGCCTATACTGCCTTTGTGAAAGACGGGAGCTATACAAAAAGCAGCGTACCCAACCGTTTGGAGCCGCTCAACCATGAGCTCTACGGCAAAACATGGGGTATTGTGGGCGCAGGTGCGATCGGCGGGCAGGTTGCAAAAGTAGCAGAAGCATTCGGCTGCAAGGTGCTTGCCTACAAGCGCACGCCGTCCGATGTATTTGACTGCGTACCGCTCGAAGAATTGCTCCGCCGTTCGGATATCGTCTCTCTGCATACACCGCTGAGCGACAGCACACGCGGTCTGATCGGTGCAAAAGAGTTTGCCATGATGAAACCGGATGCAATTCTCATCAATGTGGCGCGCGGCGCGGTCACCGATGAAAATGCGGTCGCGGATGCGGTACTTGCGGGCAAACTCGGCGGGTTTGCCACCGATGTATACTCGGTGGAGCCAATGCCTGCCGATCATCCGATGGCAAGGCTTGTCGGCTGTGACAATGTGATGCTCACGCCGCATATGGCATGGGGCACGGTGGAGGCGCGTGTGCGCTGTCTCGATGAGATCGTAATGAATATCGATGCGTATCTGCGCGGAGAAGAAAGGAACAGGGTAATCTGACATGCATAATTTTCAATGTGACTATACCGAGGGTGCACATCCGAAGCTGATGGAGGCGCTCATCAATACCAACATGGAACAAACCTGCGGCTATGGACTGGATCCCTACTGCGAGCGTGCGCGTGAAAAGATCCGCGCGGCATGCGAAATGCCAAGTGCCGACGTGCATTTTCTCGTTGGCGGCACACAGACCAATACGACCGTGATCTCCTCGGTTCTGCGTCCCTATCAGGGCACTGTCTGCGCCGCAGAAGGACATATCGCCGTGCATGAAACAGGCGCGATCGAGGCAACCGGTCACAAGGTGCTCGGTCTCCCCTGTGAGAACGGCAAGATCAGCGCGGCACAGGTCAAGGCGTTTTTCGCGGCGCATTTTGCAAGCGAAACTGCTGAACACGAGGTACAGCCGGGCATGGTCTACATCTCCTTCCCCACCGAGTGCGGCACCATCTACACCAAAGAAGAACTGACCGCATTGCACGTCGTATGCAAGGAATACGATGTCCCGCTGTTTATCGACGGTGCGCGGCTGGGCTACGGTCTTGCCGATCCGAACTGCGATGTCACGCTGCCCGACCTTGCAAGACTCTGTGACATCTTCTACATCGGCGGCACCAAGTGCGGCGCGCTGTTCGGCGAGGCGGTGGTGATCACAAACGACAAGTATACACGCGACTTCCGCTATCTGATCAAGCGTCACGGCGGTATGCTGGCAAAAGGCAGGCTACTCGGACTACAGTTTGATGCGCTGTTCACCGATGGCTTGTATTTTGAGATCACACGCGGTGCCGTAGAAAAAGCACTGCGTATTCGCAAAGCATTTGAAGCGCGCGGCATCCGCTTTTTCGGTCGCTCGATGACCAATCAGCAGTTCCCGATCTTAACGCAGGAGCAGCTTGATTTCCTTTCACAAAACAGCCTGCCCGAGTTCTGGGCAAATGCCGAAAACGGCAAAAAGATCGTCCGCTTCTGCACAAGCTGGGCAACAAGCGACGAAAGCGTGGACACCCTCGTCCAAGATATTGCAAACATGCCGGAATAAATGAAAAAGCCGCCCAAAGTGGGTTGTCCGTAGGGACACCCCACAGCGATATTTGCCCCTACGGGGCAAG
>CAYQBT010000120.1:0-5202 GCA_964415775.1 uncultured Lachnospiraceae bacterium | reverse complement strand
CCCGTGGACTTGAACTTGATCGTGTAGGTCTTGTTGTTGCGGATCGCAACCGCAATCGCCGTAATAATGCTGTTGTTCGCTTTGCTCTCCTCCTCTGCAACAGGTACATCCCCCTCCTCGGAAGAACTCAAGCTGTATACAGCCTTAAGCGTCAAATTCTCTGCTACAGAGACAATGATGTACGTATCGCTTACCGATACGATATCATCCCCGATAGCCCAACCGTCGAATTGGTAGTCCTCGGGTGCCGCTTCTGCCGTTACAGTCAGCGAACTGCCCCGGTAGACTTCATAAGTTTCGCTATTTTGGTATCCAATTACGGTTACGACAAAAACATCACTATCAGCGGGGGTTACCGAGATGCTGGTGGTGAGAAGAGTATAATGTTCAACATCATCACCGACCAAAACCAGGTTCGAAGCGATCCATTCTTCACCGATCTTTTGGATAACAAGTTGCGAGAAGTCCAGACCGAAGGAGCCATTCTGTGTATCGCCATCGAAGGTTACAATGCCTTCTTCCAAATCGATCGCCAACAGCGTCAACTCAATCGTGGGTATCTGCTTGCCGCATTTACAAACAAAATCTTCGTAGCCGTGGTTGCCGCTGGCATTCAAGCAGTAAACACAATTATGCGTACTATCATCGACCTCTTCATAGTTATGACCGTTTGCCAAGCAGTACTCTTTCAAGGTATGTGCGTCCGTCCGCGAGGAGAAAGCGCTCATTGCAATACGATCACCCATGTCCGCAACGATGAACTTGTTGATGATCAGCTTCAGAGCAGCGTCATCTCCGGTAAAGACATCGGCTACATTGCCGGTTGCAGTTGCTTTAATTGCGGCATTCTCGCCGAAGATACCGCCGTTGATCGTAAGGGTATTTGCTCCGGACGCCGCCAGAGCCGAAGTTGTATCCGTCGGCAAGGAACTATCAGAAGAAGCACCGGTCTTTCCCTGTGCGCCGGCAAGCAAGAAATAACCATTAAACGTACCGCCGTTGATGGTCAGCGAATGAGTTCCCACGATCGTTTTCGGATTAGTAACGCCATTTCGACCGAGCAAATAGATGGCTCCGCCGTTGAAGGTACCGCCGTTAACGGTAAAGTTTGCACTTCCGTTTTCAGAGGAATAAACCATCATCAAAGCACCGGACTGAATATTATCCATCCCGGCATTGACAGTACCGCCGTTGATGGTTATATTCAAGGTATGATCCAGATAACCATACGCAGAACTTGTGCCTGCGCGGTAGTTGCCGCCGCGAATGGTACGCCAGGTTCCGCCGTTTACAACGATATCCTGAACGTTGTCACCATCCGTGCCCTTAGTAATTGCCTGATAATGATCGGTAACGATCGCATTGGTTGTTGCATAGCCCGTCTGGGTGCTAGTCCAAACAATAGAATCTACAGCATCTCCGAAATACAATGCTTTTTTATTGACTAGATGCAAACCGCTATGGATCATCGGATAATTACCGGCATCACCCGTTTCAGGATTGGTATAGTTGACACAAGTTACGTTCTCACCGATCGTCAAATCGTTACCGAGAGCCGAGATGCCACCACCGGTAGTCATATTTTCGATCTTGATATCATCAAAGATATGGTCACTGCGCAACACGTAAAGAGAGATACCCAGAACAGCAGTACTTGTAAAATCATAGTCACCATATTTGGAGGTCACCTTTACGGGGCCGCCACACTGCGGTGCAGCATAATAGGTATGCGTGCTCTGCGTCAAATGACTATACAATCCGGAAGCCGCATCATATGTCAACGTGACCTTGTCACAAATAACAATGGTACCGCCTGCTTGCGCAAGTGCCCGATACGCCTCGGTCAGCGTCTTGAACGCTGTATTGGGAGTGGAACCGTCGCCGCTCTCAGAGATGCTTTCCTTAACGTATACGACCGCGTCGGAGGTAAGCTCTACCTCAGTGCCGTAGTCATAGGGGGCACCGACGGGAATCAGAGAATATTTGGTCGTGAGCGCAACATCAGCAGTAACGTTCTCGAGGGTATATTCCTTAGAGGTGCTGACGCAGTCTTCACCTGCATACCAACCGTCAAAGCTGTAGCCATCCTCGGGATCGGCAGCGGTCAGCGTGATCGACTCGCCGTAATATACCTCATGAGAATCTTCGTCTGCCGTAACCGTAAACTTGGGCTGGTCCTGTCTGCAGGCCGTACAAGCATGGTCAGTATAGCTACACGCGTCGTCGGCACCGCAATAGCAACTATGCTTACCCGTCTCAGCAGGCTCATAGTCGTGCTCATGGAAAGCCCGCAGCTCAACTTTTGTTTCACTAACCATCCAAATGGAGCTGTCCAGACCGCTGACGACTGTAGCAGTACCGTCAATTCCTACCCAAGAATCACCGCTCTTTGCATAGTTTTGCGAATAGTTTCCTCTATCCCCGGATACAGCCGAAACGATCAAGCCTACGTTTGGACCGTTTACGGTGCCTTCGTTCACGCAGTTATTTATCCGGCTCTTCAAAACCGCCGTACTGCCACTACTCAGGGCGCTCATGTGTGCAATACCCGCGACCGCTCCCTTCGTGCAGCTATCACCGGTATTAACCGTTCCGACGTTATAGCAGTTATCGATAACCGCTATGTTCTCCGTTAGATACGAACGGACAAACCCGCAAATACCACCGGTATTAGCGGTACCTGCATTGGTATAAACTTCTCCAAAGTTCGCGCATTTTTCAATCAAGATGGGCAAGCAACGTGCACTAATTATACCGACGACACCGCCGTTATAAGCGGTGCTACTCGCTCCGTCCGTTACCTTTGCATAATTTGCGCAGCCGGTGACCACCCATTTATAGGTACCGTAGCCGTCGTCGGGGATAGCACCGTTCGTTTCCAATCGTCCGACGATACCGCCGTTACCGGTGCCTTTGCCGAGAACCGATCCGGTAGCGGCATTCACACAATTCGACACCGTCAAATTGTTTAATAATTTGGAAACGCTTCCGTGTCCGAGAATACCGCCAAAACCGCCGACAGCACTTTCCGTGGTAACCGTACCTTGGTTTTCACAACCGGAAATCGTCACGTTTGCGCCGTCCGCAACGAAGTAGACGCCGCCTACGATGCCGCCCGCCTTACCATCTGCTGCAACAATTGCGCCTTTATTCACGCAATCCAAAACCTGAACCACTTCGGTATCCTCTGTGGATGCAGAATTCACCCAAAAGCCGATAATACCGCCGGTGCCCTTGTATCCCGCCGTTGTGGTTTTCGCAGATCCACCGGACACGGTTCCATCAAACGTGCATTTGGAAACGGTAATCGAACCGGAAGCATAGCCTACGATACCGGCGGTCATACCGGCGGTGTTGGAAACAGCGCCTTTAACCGTAAGATTCTCAATAACCGCTCCGCTTCCGGCATGGCCGAACAAAGCGATACCATCGGCAGAACCGGAAATATTCAACCCGCTGATGGTATGACCGCCACCGTCAAAGGTACCGGTAAAGATGGCTTCCTCTGTACCGATCGGCATTTGGGATTTGCCAGTCAGATCGATGTTTTCCGTCAGCTTATAATCGCCATCCAACGGATAAGCAGAATCACCGTTCATGAGCTTCAAGATCTGCTCAGCCGTGGTGATCTCAATCACTTCTGCTGCGGTTGCGGGCATTGCCAGCAGTACGCCAAGAAGCATACACAGCGCAAACAGAATACCCAAAATCTTCTTTTGCATAAAAGTTCCTCCTTATTCCCTTTCCGCGGCGGTTTGCCCTTGTGCAAACTGTACACAGAAAAGGGATTTTATCTTTCTATATTATAGTAAATTTTTCAAAGAAAGTCAAATCAACGGTTAAAAAGTTTTTGATGCGTTTTGGCATGGAAAGGAATATTTTGGATTTGTGCATTTTTATCAAAAAACAAGGCTCTGCAATTCCCATTTTGGCTTCTATTTTTGTTTAATTTGTATATTTTTCCAAAAAGCCGATCCAAATAAACCGAAGAACATTTTCGTTTTTTCTTAAAAAATTCAGCATTTTGCACATCATTTTCGACTTTTTTGCACAAAATAGTTTTTTTTACACCAAAACAGAGCCTTAAAGGCTCTGTTTGCGGGAGGAGCAAGCCCCTCCCCTACCGGTGTGTACGTTACCGTAACGACGATTGCAACGGAAATCCTCCACCATAGTAACATCAAATCGCGGCAAACGAACAGTCGGGGACGCCTGTCCCTACAGATGTACGTGCGTTGCCGTAGCTATGATTGTATCGGGTACCCGCCGTAGAATTATTCATACCGCAAGGCTTTCATACAATTTTTGAAATTCTTCCCAAACCGATCCCTGCGGGACTTTCGAAAAGTGCAGTTTCCTGCCGTTTTCGGGATGTGCAAAGGTGAGGGCGTGCGAGAACAGAGCGATCTCCTTTACGTGATCGACGGCACCGTATTTTCCGTCACCCCAAAGCGGCATTTTGCGCGAGGCAAACTGTGCGCGGATCTGGTGCGAACGTCCGGTGTGCAACGTTATGCGCACGAGTGAGGATCCGTCTGCACTGTCAAGCGTTTCATACGCGAGTGAAGCGCGCTTGACGCCCTTACGCGCACGGGTAACGACATAGCTTTTGTTTTTCCGCGCGTCCTTGAACAAGAGGTCGGTATACACGCCCTCGCGCGGCTCGGGAATCCCGTGCACGGCGGCAAGATAGACCTTCTCCATTCTGTTTTCCGCGATTGCCACAGAAAGCGCGGCAGCCGCCTTCTTTGTGAGCGCATACACCATTACCCCGCCGACCGCACGGTCAAGACGGTGCACGGGATAGACCTCACTCACCCCCAGCACCTCGCGGATCAGAGGGCATACACTCTCCCCCAAAAAGCCGTCCTCGCTGAGCAGTCCCACCGGCTTTACGATCACGGCGATCGATTTGTCACTATATAAAACTTCGAGCATTGCTTTCTCCTGATTCTCTTTGTAAAAAACGGCACCCTCATCCGTCCTTCTCGCTATGGCTTGCGCGGGACGTCGAGGGCGCCGTCCCCTACATAGGTTCGTGCGTCCGATGCACTTATTTCGAAATTCTTTCTGCCGCTTCGGCCGCGGTGAGCAGTTCCTGCTCACCGGTGGTCATGTCCTTGAGCATGATCTTGCCTGCTTCGGCTTCGCTGTCGCCGACGAGCGCAACATACGGAATACCGCTGCGGTTTGCAAACTTCA
>CAYQBT010000119.1:0-5247 GCA_964415775.1 uncultured Lachnospiraceae bacterium | reverse complement strand
TTACAGTATTAGAATATTTGGGAGGACGGTATGGAACTTCTAATTTCCGGCTACGGAGCGGCAGGGGAAACAACAATTATAAAATGCAATGAAAACGGAAAGGTCATATGGTCGGATTCGATCGAATCGCCGAGCTTTGCTATCATAAGCGGCAACCGCATGTTTGCGGCAACCGAGGTGGAGGAGTACGCTTGTATCCATTCTTATGTAAAAGACGGGGACGGGTATCGGCTGATAGATACCGCTCGTTTTGAAGGAAGCTTTTTGTGTCATATTTGCTATTCCGAAAAGAACAATATGGTATTTGGTGCTTGTTGGGGCTCGGGGCATTTACTATATGCATCCTTGGATGCGGAAGGCAAATTTGTAAATACCGGTTCGATTTTGCAGGAGAACGATACCGGGGACGCCGAACTGCTCACCCGTGTGCATTATGTCAGCGTAAACAAGGCAGAAGATACCCTGATGGCAAACAATGTCGGATTAGATATTGTATATTTCTATTCTATTAGCGACGGTACACTCGTAGAGAAGGACCGTATCTATACGGAAAAGGGACAGCATCCGCGCCATTCGGTATGGAGTCGGGACGAAAGCCGCTTGTACATTATTACCGAGCTTTCCAATGAGGTACTCGTTTACCAGATGCCTGAGAAGAAATTGTTGCAGCGAATCTCCACTCTGCCGAAAGACTTTGTCGGTAAGAGCCATTGCTCGGCAATTTGCTTGTCGCCAGACGAGAAAACGGTTTACGGCGCAAATCGCTACAGCGAGTCGCTTGTATTCTTTGGTGTTTCGGATGACGGCGAGCTGTATGAGAAGCTTCGTTTGCCGGTAGATGGCGAGAAGCCGAGACATATGATCCTCACAAAGGACGGAAAGTACCTGATCGTTTGCTATCAGGTGACCGGCGAGATCTGCGTTATGCCGCTTGGCGAAGAGGGGCTTCCGATTGCAGGAGCATCGCATAAATTTGCTTTTCCGAATGCGGCTTGCGCAGTTGATCTTTCTTGATTTTCACCAAATCTTCACATTGTATTGCGTTTTTCGACAATATGTGATATAATATGCATACTTATTTTGTTGGATTGGAGACAGTATGAAGAAACAACGTCGTCGCTTTGGCGATAGAAAAGACGGAAGACGCGTTCGCACCTTGCCTCCTATGGCATATGCAGAGCCGTATATTATGCGGACACGCAACGACGCACAGAATTATTTTGCAGTTTCTCTCGACATTACCGAGACAGACGCATTCTTGCGGGATATGCGCAAGCAAGGCTACAAGAGCATGAGCATTTTGCACGTGATTCTTACTGCCTACATACGTATGCTTGCCTCCCGTCCCGGTATGAACCGTTTTATTTCCGGACAAAAGATCTTTCACCGCCACGACATCGAATTTAACATGACGGTCAAAAAGGAGCTTTCGCTTGA
Source organism: uncultured Lachnospiraceae bacterium (assembly GCA_964415775.1). Taxonomy (GTDB): domain Bacteria; phylum Bacillota; class Clostridia; order Oscillospirales; family CAG-272; genus UMGS902. The sequence goes on along the minus strand of CAYQBT010000119.1, from coordinate 3,810 downwards.
ATCTCCCGATACCGTTGTCAAGGTGCGCTTTGAGCCAAAGGATACGCTTGTTGACGTTTATGAAAAATTCAACAAGGTTGTGGAAGAGGCGACAGCCGACAGTAGCAACACCGATTTTGACAAAACTGCTGCGGCATTGACAAAATTACCTGGACTTCTTCTTCGCGGTGTTGTCGGCTTCCTGTTTTTCTTAGATTATTTTGGTTGGCTTCCGCAGATGTTGTTAGATGTCAGCCCTTTCCATGGTTCGATGATCATTACCAGCATGGGGTCGCTCGGTATTCCGCCGATCTATCACCATTTGTACAATTTCGGTAATTTGCCGGTGTTTATTTCCTACGGTCAGAAGTATCATAAGACGATTATGAACGCGGACGGCGAGATGGAGCGTCGCACCTTTATTGATTTGAAAGCGGTTGTGGATGAGCGCATCTGTGACGGTTATTATTATGCTTCCGCATTTAAATTGGTGAAGAAACTGATCGTTTCGCCCTCACTTTTGCTGACACCTCCGGAGACGGTTATCGAAGATATTGACTGATTACTATGTACGCATAAAGCAGCAGAATTTCGTAAAATTCTGCTGCTTTTTTCTATGCCTCGAGTTGTTTTCCCAAAAAAGAAGCGGCTGTCTGGATCAGCTTGATCTCAACATCTTTTGCGAGTGCTCCATTACCGGATTCCCCATTCTGAATCAGAGAAGCAACACAGCCTACGATGTCTCCCTCGCTGATAATGGGCATTGCACAGCTGACATAATGGCTACCGCCATCGTCAATCGCCGGAATCTTTGTTGCATCTCCGGTTTGTACATACAATGCACGGCTTTCGATTATATCCTCAATTTCTTCCGAAACCTTTTTCTCTGTGTATTCTTTTTTAGAAACGCCGGCGCACGCAATAATGACATCGCGGTCGGCGATGATTACGGACATGCCGCAGGTTTTATTGAGGGTATCGGCATATTGTGCGGCAAACGAAACCAGTTCTCCGATGGGAGAATACTTTTTAAAGATTACTTCCCCCTCGCGGTCGGTATAGATTTCTAACGGGTCGCCCTCGCGGATGCGCATGGTGCGGCGGATTTCTTTCGGAATAACAACTCTGCCGAGGTCGTCAATTCGTCTAACAATACCGGTGGCTTTCATTTATATAAAATCTCCTTTTGCATATAAATTACGATGTTATTATCTGTAAAAGGAGAAGATTTATACTCCGAATTCTCTTTTTCTGCTGAAAGTGAGAATCGCGACTTCCGGACGGTTTTATCAAAAAACTTTTATAGGCAAAAAATATTGCAATTTTAGTCGTATTGTGGTAATATATATATGATCTATACTTGGGCATGAACTTTGAAAGAGAGTTTCTGAATGGAGAATGTACAAAAAACGATTGGCATTATCGGCGGGATGGGACCGATGGCGACAGCAGATCTGTTTACAAAACTGATTCGCATGACCGATGCCGCGTGTGATGCCGAGCACATTCATATTATAGTCGATAACAACCCCAAAACACCGGATCGTACGGCGGCGATCCTGCACGGAACCGAGTCGCCGCTTCCGTATCTGGTTGCTTCGACCAATCGATTGCAGAATGCAGGAGCAGACTTTTTATTGATTCCTTGTATCACTTCTCATTATTTTTTGCAGGAGCTTGCGCGGCAGATTCAAATTCCTGTAATGAGTATAATTGAAGAAACGGCAAAGCACCTGCAAAAGCAGGGGATTAAAAAGGTAGTTCTTTTGGCTACGAACGGCACCTGTAAGGCGGGTGTATTTGACAAGGTGTTTTCGGAATACGGCATTGCGATCTGCTATCCTTGTCCGGAGGCGCAGGCTGCTTTAATGGACGTGATTTATAAAGGTGTAAAGGCCGGAAGAAATACGTGGGATACCACCGCTCTGAATGCAGAAATACATCGCTTGACTGGTGAGGGGGCGGAGGCTGTTGTGCTTGGTTGTACGGAGCTTCCGCTTGCTGCAAAGCTGTACGGCATTGACGGCACGCTTGTTGACCCGACGGATATTCTTGCTCGCGCAGCAATTTTAAATGCAGGATATGCGGTCAAGGCCGATCTGTAAATCCAACTCTTTGGAGAAGTGAGATATGTGTTTTAAAATGGTTCTTTTTGATCTGGACGGAACGCTGCTTCCGATGGATCAGAATGTGTTTGTAAAAAAGTACTTCAGTCTGCTGGCGGCAAAGCTTTCTGTATATGGCTATGAGCCGGACAAGTTATTGAATGCTATTTGGTCGGGTATCGGTGCAATGGTGAAAAACGATGGCACTCAAACGAACGAGGAAGTATTTTGGAAGGATTTTTCCTTGCACTTCGGCGAAAAGTCGAGAAAGGATATTCCGGTTTTTGAGGAATTCTACAAAAACGAGTTTGCGGGGGCAAAAGCTGCGTGCGGATTTGCTCCCTTGGCCGTTGCCGCGATTGCAAAAGTAAAGGAAAAAGGACTTCGTGTGGCGCTCGCCACCAATCCTATTTTCCCCGCCGTTGCTACAGAGAACCGCATTCGCTGGGCGGGGCTTTCTCCCGACGATTTTGAACTATATACCACATATGAGAACTCCTGCAACTGCAAACCGAATCCGGAGTATTACAAAAGTGTTGCCGCTCGGTTAGGTGTAAAACCGGAAGAGTGCCTTATGGTAGGGAATGACGTGACCGAAGACATGGTCGCCGAGACGGTCGGTATGCGCGTTTTTCTGCTCACGGATTGTCTGATCAATAAAAACAATCTGGATATTTCCGCATATCCGCAGGGAAACTTTGCAGATTTGCTACAGTTTATCGAAATTTTATGCTAAGAAAAAGCACCGAAAGTTTTAAAACTTTCGGTGCTTTTGGCATCCCGGAATGGACTCTAACCATCGACCTATCGCTTAGGAGCAAAACGTAACGCATTTTTCATAGCGTTAAATCGTGTTCGTAAAATCCGCAAAATCCGCTTAAATACAGGCTTTGTGAGAGTTTATTGCATTATGGCGTGTTATTGAATTTCATCTCGTTTTACCCCGTTTTTGAAGCTCAAATTAGCAAGCCATTAGCAAACTCTTAGCAAAAACTGTTTCACAGATAAGTCGGATACCAATCTTTATGCATCTATTTTACCACAAAAAACAATAAAAGTAAATACCTTTTGCAAAGATAAAACTGCAAACATTACTGAGATAAAAAGGCAAAAAATTGCATACGTTTTAGGCATCTATTTAACGAACGATAGATGCCTTTTTTATTGTGGTAAATGATGGGCTTAACTTCTGGACAAAATGTCCAGAAGTTATAAGCATCTCTCTATCCCAATCAAGCTCGACTTTCCGAACCTCATTTTCATCTACGTTTATCCCAAAATCAGACGTTAAAAATACGGTTTAAGGCTGACGAGGTGTTTGTAAAATCGGCTGTTTCCGAAAGTGCCTAAAAACACACTCACCTCGTCACCCTAAAACAGCTCAAAACCCTTGAAACACAAGGGTTTTCGGACATCGATTTTTTGTGTTTTTGCAAAAAGTGCGTACTAGTGTGGAGGCTGACGAGGTGTTTGCATTTTTGCCCATAAATTCACGGTAAAAGCAGCCCATTCTCCTTGCAGAAATTTCACCCCTAACTAAACCAAGAAACTACTATAAAACAATAAAATTTAAGACCTCAAGATCACTTGCAGGAATTAGTTTTAAATGTAATTTCAGGGATAATCCGTAAAGACGGATTAGTGATGTGAGTTGCAGATATAAGGAAGCATATCTGAATGCAAAACCGATACAAAAAGAAGTACCATAAGGCAGACGAAGTGAGTT
>CAYQBT010000118.1:1023-5262 GCA_964415775.1 uncultured Lachnospiraceae bacterium | reverse complement strand
AGGAGCCCGATTCCACCAAGGCATCCATGGGTATTTATATCTTCAACAAGAAAAAGCTGTTCGACTACCTCATCGCCGACGAGGCGGATGAGACCTCCTCGAACGACTTTGGTAAAAACATCATCCCCACGATGCTGAAGAGCGGCGAGCGCATGTTTGCATATCCCTTTGAGGGATACTGGAAGGATGTCGGAACGATCGACAGCCTTTGGGAGGCAAACATGGATCTGCTCGGTGAGAATCCCGCGTTCTCGATGAACGAGGAGTCCCGCGGCAGAATCTACTCCCGTTCCTCCGTCAGCCCCCCGCAGTTTGTAGGCAAGCAGGCGGTCATCTCCAACTCGATCATCACCGAGGGATGCAAGATCCACGGCACGGTCATCAATTCCGTCCTATCGCACGGCGTTATCGTTGAGCCCGGTGCCGTTGTCAAGGACAGCGTTATCATGGCGAACACCTATGTCGGCAAGGATGCTACCGTCAACCACTCGATCCTCGATGAGAACATCACCGTTGAACAGGGTGCTACGGTAGGCGCATCCAAGGAGACCGATCCCGGCATTGCCGTCGTCGGCAACGGCTGCAAGATCGCCGCAGGCACCAAGGTGGCTCCCGGCGAAATGATTTCGGACTAAGGAGGGTATACTGATGAATGCTATCGGATTGATTTTTTCGAATATCCATGACTATGTGATTCCCGAGCTTTCCCGTCGCCGTGCGATCGCTTCGATCCCCTTTGGCGGCAGATACCGCATGATCGACTTTGAGCTCTCCAACATGGTCAACTCCGACATTACCAAGGTCGGAGTTATCACCAACTACAACTACCAGTCGCTGATGGACCACATCGGTACCGGTAAGGATTGGGATCTTGCGCGCCGCAGCGGCGGCATCAAGCTGCTCCCGCCGTTCGTTTCCGCATACGACAGCGCCAAGGGTGAACAGCTCCACACCGCGCGCCTTGAGCTGCTCAAGGGCGCCGTCAGCTTTATCGAGCGCTCCAAGGAAGAATATGTTGTCATGACCGACTGTGACCGCGTCTGCACGATGGATTATCAGAAGCTGCTGGATCGCCATATCGAATCGCGTGCCGACATCACGATCGTTACCCACCGCAAAAAGGTCAGCGACGAGGGCATCGGCAAGGAGATACTGATCAACGCGGATATGCTTGGCAGAATCGACGATATTTCCGAACACACCGCTGCGGACGAAGGTTACCACAACGTTTCGATGAACATTTTTGTCATGAAGCGTCTGTATCTGCTCAACATCATCCGCGATGCGATCGCGCACGGTTATAAGAGCTTCTACCACGATATTATCGCGAAAAATCTGATGCACGCAGACTACTACATCTACAATTTTGACGGCTATACGGCAACCATCAATTCCCTTTCGGCATTCTTTGCCACCAACATGGATCTGCTCAAGCCCGATGTGCGCGCACAACTCTTTGAAATGCCGTATCATCCGGTCTACACCAAGGTACGCAGTTCGGCACCGACAAAGTATCTTGAGGGTGCCATGGTTACAAACTCGCTGATCGCAGACGGTTGCGTCATTGAGGGTAAGGTCGAAAACTCGATCATCTTCCGCGGTGTGCATGTTGCACGCGGTGCTACCGTCAAAAATTCGATCCTCATGCAGGACACGATCGTCAGCAGGGACGTTTTGCTCAACTGTGTGATCACGGACAAGAATGCGGTGATCCGCGACGGACGCATCCTCTCCGGACACGAGACTCTGCCCTTCTTCATTGACAAAGGAGCGATCATATAATGAAAAAAATTCTGTTTGTCGGCTCTGAGGCACTGCCCTTTGCGGCAACCGGCGGTCTTGGAGATGTACTTGGATCCCTGCCGGCAGAAATACAAAAATACGCAGACGACAGCGTGGATGTCCGCGTGATCATGCCGCTTTACCGTGCCGTTTCGGACACCTACCGCGCACAGATGGAGACCGTATACGAGGGAACCGTTATGCTCAGTTGGCGCGAGCAGTACGTTGGCATCCGTAAGCTGACGTACAAGGGCGTTACCTACTATTTCGTAGACAACGAGCAATATTTCGGCAGAGAGGGAAAACTGTACGGCTTCTATGACGACGGCGAGCGCTATGCGTACTTCTGCGAAGCCGTGCTACGCTGCCTACCCCATATCGACTTTGTGCCGGACGTTCTGCACGCGCACGATTGGCAAGCCGCCCTCGCCGTCGTCTATCTAAAACTCAAATATCAGAAAGATGCGCGATATGCGCGCGTAAAATCAGTCTTTACGATCCATAATATTGAATACCAGGGAAAGTACGATCCCTATGTTCTCGGCAGTCTGTTCGGTCTCGGAAACGAGCATCTCGGCATTATGTGCTACGACGGCTGCATCAATCTGATGAAAGCCGCTATCGAGTGCTGTGACATGATCTCCACCGTCAGCCCGACCTATGCCTCCGAGATCAAATTTCCCACCTTCTCGCACGGTCTGCACCACGAGCTGATCAAGGAGCAAAACAAGCTCCGCGGCATCCTCAACGGTATCGACTACGAGCTCTATGATCCCACGAGTGACCCTGTGATCGCGGCAACCTATTCTGCAAAGGCACCCGCCAAGAAGGCTGCCAACAAAAAGGCTCTGCAGAAGGAGCTTGCACTGCCGATACGCGACGATGTGCCTATGGTAGCGCTGATCTCCCGTCTGGTTGCACACAAGGGACTGGATCTGTTTACCCCCATCGCCGACAAGCTCTTGGAGGATGACATTCAACTGGTCGTTCTCGGCATGGGCGACGAGCACTATGAGAACTTCATGCGCTCTCTGGAGGAGCACCACCCCGACAAGGTGCGCAGCCTGATCCTCTATAACCGCGATATGTCCAAGAAGATCTACGCGGCATGCGACATCTTCTTGATGCCCTCGAAGAGCGAGCCCTGCGGACTTTCGCAGATGATCGCCTCCCGCTACGGCGCGATTCCGGTCGTACGCGAGACCGGCGGTCTGTTTGACTCGATCAAGCCCTACTACGAGGCGGACGGCGAGATCCACGGTAACGGTTTTACCTTTGTAAATTACGTTCCCGATGAGCTCTATGAGCGCACGAATGCCGCAATCGCACTCTGGCGCGACAAGGCACAGCGCAGAAAACTGATTATCAAGATCATGAAAACCGACTTCTCCTGGGGAGCGTCGGCAGAAAAATACATGGATATGTATAACGAACTATTTTAAGGAGAACACCCAAACATGAAGAGCAAATCCACCGCAGTCAAAGAAGTGGCCGAAAAACTGGAGAGTAAACTTTCCAGATATTTCGGCTGCACCCCGAAGGATGCCTCCCCCGAGCAGATGTACAAGGCAACCGCCATGTGCGTCAAGGACATCCTGACCGAAAAGCGCAAGATTTTCAAAGAGAACACCAACCAGACCGGTTCCAAACGCATCTATTATATGTGCATGGAATTTCTGCTTGGCCGTTCGCTCAAAACCAATCTGCACAACCTCGGTCTGGTCGATGCCTATAAGGGAGCTCTCAAAGGCTTTGGCTATGATATTGAACAACTGTATGAACTCGAGCCCGATGCAGGTCTCGGAAACGGCGGTCTCGGCCGTCTGGCAGCCTGCTTTATGGACTCGCTTGCATCCCTGGACTATCCGGCAACCGGATTCTCCATTTGCTATGAATACGGTCTGTTCAAACAGAAGATTATCGACGGTCTGCAGATCGAGTTGCCCGACATTTGGTTGCCCGGCGGCGAAGTTTGGCTGACCCCCCGCACCGATCGTACCTTCCATATCCGCTTTGGCGGTCAGATCAAGGAAAAATGGGTAGACGGTCATTGCGAGATCTGCTATGAAAACTGCGATGAGATCGAAGCAGTACCGTATGATATGATGATCTCGGGCGCAGACAGCGACGGCGTTGCACGGCTTCGCCTCTGGAAAGCGCGCGACATCACCAACTTCAACATGTCGCTCTTCACGCAGGGACAGTATGCACAGGCACTGGAGGAGAGCACAAAGGCAGAGACCATTTCTAAGGTACTCTACCCCTCCGACAACCATATTGAGGGTAAACTGCTCCGCTTGAAGCAGCAGTACTTCCTCGTCAGCGCATCGGTACAGAGTATTCTCCGCGACCATATGGCGGTGTACGGCACGCTGGCAAATCTCCCCGAAAAGGTTGCGATCCACATCAACGACACGCATCCTGCACTCTGTATCCCCGAGCTGATGCGCATTCTCG
>CAYQBT010000118.1:0-1013 GCA_964415775.1 uncultured Lachnospiraceae bacterium | reverse complement strand
TGACCACCGCTTCTCCTGGGAAGAAGCATGGGACATCGTCATCAACACGGTTTCCTATACCAACCACACCGTTCTGCCGGAGGCGCTGGAGACCTGGGATGAGCAGCTCTTTGCGCTCACCCTGCCCCGTATGCACTCAATCATCAAGGAGATCAACGAGCGCTTCTGCCGTGAGGCATGGGAGAAGTTCCCTGCCAACTGGGATAAGATTACCGGTCTTGCCATCCTTTCAAACGGTCGCGTCCGCATGGCAAATCTCTCGGTGATCGGTTCGCACGCGATCAACGGCGTTTCCAAGATCCACTCGGATATTCTGGTCAACTCGGTGTTCAAGGACTTCTACAAGCTCTATCCCGAGCGCTTTACCAATGTAACCAACGGTATTGCACACCGCCGTTGGCTCTGCTACTCCAACCCGAAGTTAACCGGTCTGATCGACGATTGCATCGGTGACGGCTACAAGAAGAACCCGCGCATGCTGAGCGAGCTTCGCAAGTTTGAAAAGGACACGGCTGTTCTCGAAAAGCTCGCGGCGATCAAGCATGATAACAAGGTGGCTTTTGCCAACAAGCTGAAGGCAACGACCGGTCAGATCATCGACCCGAACTCGCTCTTTGACGTACAGATCAAGCGTCTGCACGAGTATAAGCGTCAGTTGCTCAACGCGCTCAACATCATCAACACCTATCTGGATCTCCGCGAGAATCCGAATCTGGATATCGTGCCGCAGACCTATCTGTTCGGCGCGAAGGCTGCCCCCGGCTATGCAATGGCAAAGCAGATCATCAAGCTGCTCTGCTGCATCAGCAAGGAGATCGAAAGTGATCCCATCATCCGCGAAAAGCTGCGCGTTGTATTCCTCGAAAACTACAGCGTCAGCATGGCAGAGGCGCTCATTCCCTCCGCCGAGATCAGCGAGCAGATCTCGCTTGCCGGTAAAGAGGCAAGCGGTACTGGCTGTATGAAGCTGATGATCAACGGTGCGCTCACCATCGGTACGCTCGACGGTGCAA
>CAYQBT010000117.1:0-5284 GCA_964415775.1 uncultured Lachnospiraceae bacterium | reverse complement strand
GCTAAGGCAGGATGCGACCTTACGCGAGATTCATGCGCTCATGGATGTGGCAATTGCAAACGGTGCAGCGTCCGTCTGCATCCCACCGTCCTTTGTCAAGGCCGGCGCAGAGTATGCCGCGGGCAGAATGGCGATCTGCACGGTTATCGGTTTCCCGAATGGATATAATACAAAGGAAGTTAAGGTGTTTGAGACGGCTGACGCCGTCCGAAACGGCGCAGACGAGATCGACATGGTCATCAACATCGGCGACCTGAAAGCGAAAAAATATGATGCGATCCTCGACGAGATCCGCGCGATCCGCTCGGCTTGCGAAGGAAAGATCCTCAAAGTCATCATCGAGACCTGTATGCTGACCGATGCAGAAAAGATCGAGATGTGCCGCATCGTTTCAAAGAGCGGTGCCGACTATATCAAGACCTCCACCGGTTTTGCAGGCGGCGGCGCAACCTTCGCGGATATTAAGCTTTTCGTCGAGCATGTCAAAGACATCAAAATCAAGGCAGCAGGTGGTATCAAGAGTGTCAGCGATGCAGAAGAGTTTATGTCGCTCGGGGCAGACCGACTTGGCACAAGCTCGCTGATTCGGTATTTAAAGGAAGAAAAAGAATGATCGAACGTGTATTTCTGATCGTACTTGACAGCTTTGGCATCGGCAGTATGCCCGATGCCGCCGCATACGGCGACGCGGGCGCGGACACGCTTGCGTCTATCCTGCGTTCGGATAAGCTCTCGGTTGTCAATCTGCGCCGCCTCGGGCTTTTCAACATTGCCGGCGAGTGCGGCGGTGTTTCCGCGCCGCGCGGCGCGTATGCGCGCATGGCAGAACAGTCAAACGGCAAGGACACTATCATCGGGCATTGGGAGATGTGCGGCGTGATCTCGAAAAGGGATATGCCGACCTATCCAAACGGCTTTCCGACCGAGATCTTAGACGAGTTTACCCGCCGTGCCGGACGCGGTGTGCTCTGCAATCTGCCCTATTCGGGCACCAAGGTGATTGCCGACTACGGCAAGGAGCATATCGAGACCGGAAAGCTGATCGTATATACCTCGGCGGACAGCGTGTTCCAGCTTGCGGCGCATGAGACGATCGTGCCGATCGCGGAGCTCTATCGCTGTTGCGAGATCGCGCGGGAGATCCTAGTGGGCGAGCACGGCGTGGGACGCGTGATCGCGCGTCCGTTTACCGGTGAGCACCCGTACACACGCACTTTCCGCCGTCATGATTACGCGCTCCTGCCGCCGCACGCGACCACGCTTGACCTTGTGAAAAATGCAGGGCTCGACACCGTTTGTGTCGGTAAGATCAGCGATATTTTTGCGGGGCAGGGCGTGACAAGGTCGGTCAAGACTAGCGGCAATACCGATGGCATGGCGAAAACTATGCAGGTACAGGCGGCCGATTGGAGGGGCTTTTCCTTTATCAATTTAGTGGATTTCGATTCGATCTACGGGCATCGCCGCGATGTGGACGGCTACGCTGCCGCGATCGCGGAGTTTGATGCGTGGCTGACAGGGTTTATGGCAAACATGCGTGAAAGCGACGTGCTGATGATCACGGGTGACCACGGCTGCGATCCAGGCTACAAGGGCACCGACCACACCAGAGAATATACGCCGCTACTCGTGTACGGCAAGCAGATCGTGCCCACAAATCTTGGCGTTCGCAAGAGCTTTGCCGACATCGGCGCAAGCATTTGCGAGATGCTGGGTGTGGAAAACACGCTGTGCGGCGAGAGCTTTGCAAAGGAGCTGTTGAAATGACCAAAGAAGAACTGATCGCGCTTGCAAAACAGGCAATGCAGAATGCCTACGCGCCCTATTCGGGGTGCAAGGTCGGCGCGGCATTACTTGCCGAAAGCGGCAAGGTATACCTCGGCTGTAATATTGAAAATGCGTCCTTTTCGCCCACTATCTGCGCCGAGCGCAGCGCATTTGCGGCGGCGGTTTCGGCAGGGGAGCGCTCCTTTGCGGCGCTGGCGGTCACAGGTGGGCAGGGCGGCGAGATTCAGAATGCGTTTTACCCTTGCGGTGTATGCCGACAGGTCATACGCGAGTTTTGTAGTGACGATTTCCCGATCTATGTACTCGCTCGGGACGGTAAGGTGCTTTCGCTCACCCTTGCCGATCTGTTGCCGCACAGCTTTGGAAAAGACAATCTGTAAGGAGGAATCAGTATGCTTCCCGAAAATGCTTTGCAATACCATATTCAATGCGGCGAGGGGGATGTCGGCAGATATGTGATCCTGCCCGGCGATCCCGGACGCTGTGAGAAGATCGCCGCGTATTTTGACAATGCCGAATTCATCGCGCAAAACCGCGAGTATACCGTCTACACGGGCACGCTTCTTGGCGAAAAGGTCAGCGTTTGCTCGACGGGCATCGGCGGTCCCTCCAGCGCGATCGCTATGGAGGAGCTGTTTGCCATCGGCGCGGACACCTTTATCCGCGTGGGCACGGCGGGCGGCATCAACCTGCAGGTGCACAGCGGTGATATCGTGATAGCAACCTCTGCCGTGCGGCAGGAGGGAACGGCGCGCGAGTATGCGCCGATCGAATACCCCGCCGCGGCAAATTTCGAGGTCACACAGGCCCTTGTTTGGGCGGCGGAGGAGATGGGAAGCCGCTTCCATACGGGAGTCGTACAGTGCAAGGACTCCTTTTACGGACAGCACTCTCCTGCGCGGATGCCGATCGCAGGTGAACTGGCAGAGAAGTGGGAGGCGTGGAAGCGCCTCGGCGTGCTCTGCAGTGAAATGGAGAGCGCCACGCAGTTTGTGGTTGCCAACGCGCTGGGCGCGCGTGCAGGCTCGGTCTTCCATATCGTGTGGAATCAGGAGCGCAAGAATGCGGGCCTGGACGATATGGACGTGCAAAACGAGGATACAGATCTCGCCATCCGCACCGCGATCGAGGCGCTGAAGATCCTGATCGAGAAGGATAGAGGGTAAAAAAAGAGGGTTGGAAAAACCCTCTTTCATCACTATGCAGTCTCTAACATTGCCATGATCTTTGCCTTGGAGGCAAGACCGATGTGCGTGTCAACAAGCTCGCCGTTCTTCATCACGACCAGCGTCGGGATGCTCATCACCGAAAAGTCTGCCGCGAGGTCACTTGCCTCATCGACATTGACCTTGCAGATCTTGTAGGTATCCTGCGTTTCGGCGATCTCGTCCACAATGGGAGAGACCATTTTGCAGGGGCCGCACCAGTCGGCATAAAAGTCAATAAGTGCAACGCCTGCATACTGCTTGATTTCTTTATCAAAATTTTCACTTGTCAGTTTGATTACAGCCATGGAAATATCCTCCAAATTGAAATTAAGAACTATTACTATAATTAGTATACCACCAAACAGATCAAAATACAAGAGGTTTTGAAAAAATTATGTACGATATTGCAATTATCGGCGCGGGACCTGCGGGCATGAGTGCCGCGATCTATGCGTGCCGCGCAGGGCTCGCCGTTGTGATTTTTGAGGGCGAGATGTGCGGCGGACAGATGGCATATACCCCCGAGGTAGAAAACTACCCGGGCTTTGCGCATGTTTCGGGCGCTGAGCTCTCTTATTCGATGCGTGAGCAGATGCTTGCGCTTGGGGCACAGCTTGTGGAGTTGCCTGTTTCCTCGGTCGTACAAGCAGATGGGTACACCCTGACGGCGGGCAAGGAGACCTACATCGCAAAAACGCTGATCATTGCCAACGGTGCCAAGCGCCGCAAGCTGGGGATCGCGGGGGAGGAGACCTACGGCGGGCGCGGCGTTTCCTATTGCGCGGTCTGCGACGGGATGTTCTTTAAGGGCAAGACCGTTGCCGTGATCGGCGGCGGCAACACGGCGCTCGAGGATGCACTCTATCTTGCGGGCATCTGCGAAAAGGTGTATCTAATCCACCGCCGCGACGAATTCCGCGCGCAAAAGCATCTCATCGACAAGGTGCTTGCCGCGCGCAATATTGAGATCCTGTACTCGACGGTTCCTACGGAGATCCGCGGTGAGATGCGCGTGAATGCGCTCTCGGTACAGACGGCGGACGGCGAAAAGGAGCTGGAGGTTGCCGCGGTATTTGTTGCCATCGGACTTGCGCCCGAAAATGAGATGTATGCGGCGCTTGTAGAGCTTGAAAACGGCTATATCCGTGCGGACGATGATACGCACACCTCGGGGGAGGGCATCTTTGCCGCGGGCGACACCCGCACAAAGACCTTGCGGCAGATCGTCACCGCCGCGGCGGACGGCGCTATGGCTGCCACCGAGGCCGAGAAGTATATCCACGGGGTGTGACCCCGACATAAAAAAGCAGGTTTTTACAAAACCTGCTTTTTTATGTGATTTTATCGAACTCCGAATAAGAGATCGCTGTAGGTGGGGAAGGGCCAGTACTCGCTTGCGGTCATGCTCTCCAGTGCGTCTGCCGCTTCGCGGACGGCGCTCATCTTCGGGAGAACATTGTCGCAGTAGTAGCGTGCACAGACCTCTGCATTGCCTTTCGGCAGTGCCGCAAGTGCGGCTTCCAGTTTTGCGGTTTCGGTATACAGCGTGTCGGAATATGCCGAAAGTTTCTCCAGCATTGCCGTCTCATAGCCGAGCGCCTTGATACCGAGTGCCTTTTTATTCAGCGCATTGGTGCCAAGCTCTGCGATATATGCCTGTACGGCGGGGAGGATCTGCTTTTTCACCATGTCGATCATGGTGAGCGCTTCAATACCGATCGTCTTTGCGTAATTCTCCAGCATGATCTCTACGCGCGAGCGGATCTCCACCTCGGAGAGGATCTTGTGGTCGGTGAAGACCCTGAGATTCTTTGCATCGGTGAAATGCGGGACGGCATCCGGAACGGTTTTGAGGTTGGGCAAGCCGCGTTTTGCCGCTTCGATCTGCCAATCCTCTGAGTAGCCGTCGCCGTTGAAGATGATCTTCTTATGATTGCCGTAAATGCGCTTTACGATGTTATGTACCTCGGCGTCAAAGTCGGGTGCCGCCTCCAAAATGTCGGCGATTTGCTTTAGCGACTCGGCGACGATGGTGTTAAGCACGATGTTCGGATCGGCGATATTGAGCGATGCACCAAGCATACGGAACTCAAACTTGTTACCGGTGAATGCAAACGGAGAGGTGCGGTTTCGGTCGGTGTTATCCATCGGAAAATCAGGGAGCACGCTTGCGCCGATCTTCATGACGTGACCGCCCTTGCCCTCATAGGGCTTTTCTGCCTCGATGCAGTCGAGGATCTCGGTCAGCTCGCTGCCGAGAAAGACGGAAACGATGGCAGGCGGAGCCT
>CAYQBT010000116.1:0-5390 GCA_964415775.1 uncultured Lachnospiraceae bacterium | reverse complement strand
TCACCTATCAGGAAATGCTGACGCTGGCGGTTCGCGCACTCGGCTACGAGCGCGAGAACATGTCCTATCCGTATGATTACATCATCGAGGCGCAGAAGCTCGGCTTAACCAAAAACATCGAAAATGTCAACTTCAAGGCAGACATGAAGCGCGATGAGACTGCACAGCTTATCTGGGACATGCTCGGCACTGAGCTTGCGATCACCGACCCGATCTCGGGCGAGATCGTATACCCCGGCAAGCAGGATGAGTCGGCATACGGCATCATCGTCGGTCCCGGCAAGATCAAGAGAGAAACGTATCTCGAGAAATCCGGCTTTGCAAGCGGCAAAATGGTCGTGACCGTCACCGAGTTCATCCCGGCAGACGGCAAGGAGGACATCGACACCGTTACGGTACAGTACGGCGATGCAACCTACACTCTGGCGGCGGCGGATCTCGGCATCACGGCAGAGACACCCAAGATCGACTACCTCGGTCTGCCCCAGACGCTGTATGTTAATTGCAAGGCAGACGAGTTCTTTGACAAATACGACACCGACGCATCCGAGAGCGAAGCACACGTGGTCTTTGTCAACACCGATGCGCTGACCATGGTGGAGAACCTCGGCGACGCAGGCAACATCCGCTATGTAGAACCGGCTTCGGGCGTGGCATACATTACCCTTAGCGGCGTGAAGTTTGCCGGCGACAAGTACGGCGTAGTTGTATACGAGTTCGGCAAAGACGGCTGGGAGACGACGAGCGGCGAGAGCTTTAAGGCAAACTTCCTCTACGATGCGAAGAACGGCTACACCGGCGCAAACTCGAACGGCGCAGTCCGCTACATCGTTCGGGAGACGACCGAGGGCGGCGAGACCGTCAAGACCCTGCATATTTACTACATGCCCTACACGTTCGGTCAGTATTTTGTCCGCACGCTGAAGGATTCCACCACCGGTAAGGATGCGTCCTTTGTGACCGTCGGCAGCTACGAGCCGACCAAGGTCGAGAACAAGGACGGCGCAAAGTCGAACTTCGTGGAGTACCTGCTCGGCACCTCCTCCAAGGTGACCTCCTCTACAACCTCGGTTTCCAAGAAGAACGGCGAGATGGCGAAGAGCGTAAAGCTTGCAGGGGAGGAGATCAAATCCGGCGAATTCATGTTCTACTACTACAACGCAGTCGACAACATTCTCACCGTTGCCGCAAATCACGGCGGCTTCCGTCACGGTCAGCTCACGGGTACCTCCGCGGGCAGAGAGACCGTTAAGATCGGCGGCGTGAACCATGGATTCGGCTTCAAGGGCGCGTACATCGCAGAGTATGCAAGCTATGCGGCAAATGAAGAACTGATCAAGACCATCATGGCAAACTTCGTGTCCGGCAAGGACAATGTACAGTATGTCATGGTAGAAGGCAACATCGTATATCTGGAGAGCTACAGCGGCGAGACGACCTCCGCAACCTACGGCTTTGCTCTGGTAACGGTGGATCCCGCGATTCTTGCGGAGCTGATGGGCACCACCGTGGATAAGCTCGAGTACACCGACGAGTTCGTTCTGAACAAGGACGGCAAGGTTGTGATCGCCCTTCTCGATACCGAGAGCGGCGAGTGGGAGTTGAAGTCGCTGAATAAATTGTATAAGGATTATAACAGCGAGACCGAGAAGTATGCGGTAAGCGGTGATCTCGGCACCTATGCCGAGTACGCGGCACTCATGGGCGAGAGCTTCTCTAAGTACGCAGAGTATCAGGCACTCACCGCAACACTGCAGGGTAGCAGACTCTTTGCGATCGTGGACGAGCGCGAAGATGTGCTTGACCTTGGTACGGTCGGCGGCGCGGTCGAGTATGCTGAAAACGCAGAAGGTCTGATCTTCTCGGATGTGACGAGCAAGACCAATAAGATCACCGCAGATCCCGAGGGCACACCCGCAAGAGTGACGCTGGATGCAGATACCGTCATCGTCCTCATCGACGGCGAGGGCAATATCGGCGTGCGTAAGGGTGTACAGAAGTCGAAGTACTCTGTCACCGGAAGCGCGAAGTACTATGCGGCATCCTCTGACCTGATCGTGGCTGTTATCGAGTCTCCCACCTTTGCAGGCGGCTTTGCAAACGTGTCTGCATGGGGCGAGAGCAAGGCAGCACAGTCGAGCGAGACCTACTACGTGGCTCTTCCCGACTCGGAGATCCGTGTCGAGGCAAGCGGCGAGACCGATGCAGAGAAGTACACGGTCACCGTGACCAATCTGCTCGACCTGCGTACCCTTGAGATCGCGGACGAGTGCGTGTTCCGCTCGAGCACCTCGATCACGCTGGATCTCAACAAGGCACTCTATGCCGATGAGCAGGGTGTGATCACAGAGAGTGACAAGTCGATCGCAGAGGCGTTCAAGGCAGCGGCACTCCTCGAGGGCGCGGCAAACGGCATGACTTTTGCAGATGTCGCGGCATCCGACATCACCTTTACCGATGCGGACACCGTTTTGATCACCGGCGGCGCGCTGACTTTGCCGAATGCACTCGCAGGCGTGAGCGCGAGCGTAGTCACCATTGACGCAACCGGTCTTGACAAAAAGGAGTATGACTTCGACCGTCTGGCACTTAACGTCGCATTCGACGCAGAGAACGGACTCGGCGGCAACGAGGTCGAGATCTCCGAGGGCTTCTCTGGCTATGAGTACCTGCTCCACGGAGATCTTGTCGAGGAGATCACCGAGCCTACCGAGGGTATCCTCAACCAGTTCATTCTGGACAGCGTAGGTATGGAGATCCTCGTACCCCTGACCGATGCGAAGACCTATGAGGGCGCGGCATCGATCACCGTAACGCTGAAGATCATGGCATCCTACAACGAGGACACCGGCGTTCTCACCCTGAACGTTGCAAAGATCCTCGGCACAATGTAATTGAATTACAGCCTGCGGCACACCGCTTTTGCGGTGTGCCGCAATTTGTTGTGTGCAAATATCAAATCTCGGCAAGACGGGCGATTCGTGAATCGCCCGTTTTTTCTTCGGCACGATGTTTGTGTATGCGGGACGTCGTGGCGCCGTCCCCTACCGGTGGGTATGTTGCCATAACATTCATCGTTATGGGTACGCACCCACCTGTAGGGACAGGCCTTTGGACTGTCCGTTTGCCGCGGCACGATGTTGCTGCGGCAACCTTTGTAGGGGGCGAATGCGACCTGCGGTCGCTATGTCCTCTGACGCCCCGCCCTACGGGCGTAAGAAAAACCTGCAAGGCTGATGCGTCAGCCTTGCAGGTTCTTTTCGTATGTATTTTAGAGCGCGTTGCCGCTTGCGTCGAACAGCGGAAGCTTTTCGAGGAAAATGATATCCTCGCGATCGGCTGCCTCGCCCTCGGCGAGAACTGCCATCTGTCCCACGATGTTACCGCCCGCTTGCTTAACCAGATTTACCAGTGCGTTCAGCGATTCGCCGGTGCTGATGACATCGTCCACGATCAGCACGCGCTTGCCTTTCATGTACGCGGCATCGTAGCCGTCGAGATAGAGCACCTGCTTTGCTGCGGTGGTGATCGACTGCACCTCGCACTTCAGTACGTCGCGCATATAGAGCTTGGGCGCTTTTCTTGCCAGCAGATAGCGCTCGCCGCCGCGCTGTCTTGCCATTTCATAGACCAGCGGAATGCCCTTGGACTCTGCCGTGATCATCACGTCATATTCGGGCGCTTTTGCAAGCAGCGCCTTGGCGCAGGCAACGGTCAGTTCCACGTCGCCGAACATAACAAAGGCGCCGATCTGCAGCTTGTCATTTAAGGGGCAGAGCGGCAGTGCGCGCTCTACACCCGCGATGTTCATCTTGTATTCCATGCTATAACCCTCTTTCAAAAGTTTTATTTTTTGTCTTTTTTTCTTCCGTATTTTTTATTCAGCTCTTTCGAGCGAAAGAATGCCTCGGTCAATGCGTCGATCACGTATTTTTTGTCGGCATCTCGCAGCTTTCCGCCCGAAAACAGCGCCTGCATCTCCGAAAGGAGCGCGTGCAGTTCGGGGTTCTCGGCTGCGTGCTTGGCAGGCTCCCCTGTATCGGTGAGCATATCCATGCTGACACCGAGCAGCGCGGACAGCCTGGAAAGTACCGCGCCCGACGGCATGGACGCGCCCGCTTCATAATTCTGATAGGTTCTGTAGGTCACGCCGATCTTTTCTGCGGCCTCTCTTTGCGTCAGCCCTGCCTCGCGGCGGAGCAGGCGGATCCTGTCTTTAAATTCCATGTTCACCTCAAACGAAATTTTTTTCGTTTTCTATTGACAATTCTTTGCGCGGCGGGTATAATAAGAGACGAAATCGCTTTCGTGTTTTCATTATACTGGAATTTCGCAGATTTGTCAAGTCGTTAATCGCAGATCCTGCCTGCTCCCCGTTTGCGGGCGCGGTCTGCCAAAAGACAGAGGGAAACGGGAAGATGAAAGAGACAGTACAAGAAACAGGCGACCCCGCGCTTGCGGCGGCAAAGGAGCGGCTTGCCGCCCTGCTCGCGCCGCTCGACGGAGAAGCGAAAAAAGCATTGCTTCGGCAACTTTTGCGGGTGATGCAGTAGAAAGACCGCCTCCGGGCGGTTTTTCTGTTTAAAAACATAAAATTGCTTGTAAAAAAAACAGAAATTTTTGGTTGATTTGGTGAGATTCGTGTGATAAAATAAAAACAGAATTGGCAGATTTGCCTATAATCAGGAGGTATAGTATGAAAAAGATCCTTTCTCTCGTATTGGCAGCCGTGATGCTTCTCTGCGCCTGCTCGCTCACCGCGTTTGCTGCAGAGGGAACCGTTGCATTCATCAGCTTTGGCGGTAGCAACGACAACGACGGCTTGACTGCGGCAACCCCGAAAAAGCAGCTTTTGACTTTTGAGGACGTTGGCGTTATGAGCCTGCTGCAGAACGGCGGCACGCTGGTTGCTGTTGGTAAGCTGTACATCGGCGGCAGCTATTCGATGCCGATGATGTCTGCTCCTCTGACCATCACCAGCGTATATGACGGCGTGGACTATAAGAATCCCGAGCCGGCAAACAATCCCGATTGTGCATTTAAGATGGCAAGCGGCGTGACGCTCACTCTGAACAGCGACGTTACTTTTGATAACATCATTCTGTTCCAGGAGAACGTGCAGAATACCATCGTAGTTCCGCTTGGCGTAACCCTGACGATCACCGATACCGTTGATCTTCTGACCAAGCCTGGCAACGACTATCACTATGTGATCAAGGTAGAGATGGGCGGCACGGCGATCCTGTCCAAGGCCGCACAGGAGACCTGCACCATTGAGAATCTCGGCGGTACCGTAAAGACCTACGGCGGCGAGGCTGCAACCGGCGTAGAGCTCAAGATGACGCTGGGCAAGACCGACTACACGGTAAACGGCGAGAAGAAGACCATGG
>CAYQBT010000115.1:0-5414 GCA_964415775.1 uncultured Lachnospiraceae bacterium | reverse complement strand
ACTCAATCACTTTTTCTATTCTTTTCAGTCTCACATCTATTGTAACGCTACAGTATTACAACAGGAGAAAAAAGAATTATACTTGACAAGTGGCGAAAAATCCACTATACTTAAATAGTAATTTTACGAACGAATCGAACACTTTAGGAGGAAAAACCAATGTTTGATAAGGTAAAGGCTCTCCTTGTTGAAGAGCTTTCGGTCAATCCCGATGATATTAAGATGGAATCTGAACTGGAAAACGATCTCGGCATCAATTCACTTGAGCTTGCAGATCTTGTCTTCCTTTGCGAAGAGAAATTCTCTATCCAGATCGACGATGATGACATCAAAAAGCTGATCACCGTCGGCGATGTTGTAAACTACCTCGAGAATCTTGCAAAGTAACTTTGGTATATAAAAAATCGTGTTTTCCAAATGGAAAACACGATTTTTTACTTTTTGGAATTGATGAAGAAAATCGTAATGCCCGGATTGGCGTTTTCAAGATCGGGATCTTTTGCCACATAGGGAAATTTTTCGATCAGATACCGCGCTTGCGGATTAAAGATGGAGAAATCCTCCCCCTTGACGCTTACGCCAACGCGTGCATCGTTTCTGCCCCATCGGCGTGCAGCCGTGCGCAGACGGCCGCAACCGCGACCGGTGGAGCCGTAGCCGTGAATGACCTTGACCACGCGCTCGCCGATCGCCGCCGCAGAGGCAAACTGGTACTCCAGAATGCGAAGGGCGGCATCTACATCCGGAAGCCCCTCTTCAATATTGATCGTATAAATCTGTTTTTGCATGTTTACCCCTTATTTAACCTCAACAATGGTAACGCCGCCATCGCCCTCACCGAATACACCCAGTCGGAAGGACGCGATACGCTTATCCCCACGCAAATACTGCCACACAGCAGCCTTGAGCGCACCGGTGCCTTTGCCGTGAATGATTCGGACGGTATGGATTCCCGCAAGCGCAGCATCATCAATATACTTATCCAGCATAAAGCAAGCGTCATCCCCGTACATACCTCGAATATCCAGTTCGGGGCTGAAGGTTTTAACCACCGTATTGCGATAAGCGCTCTTTTCTTTGTTCTTTTTCGTTGCGGTGCTTGGTTGCTCGATAAGTTTGAGGTTGGTAACCTCGGTGCGGGTGGCAAATCTGCCCGCCTGCACGCGCACCATGCCGTTTTTATCGGGAGGACTGATGACCGTTCCTGTCTGTCCGATGCTCATAATGAGCACGTTGTCGCCCTTGACTAATTCGCGCGGCAGAACATAATTCTTATCGGTCAGATCCTCAATCGGATCATACTCGCCGCTATTGCGTCGAAGCTCGGCGCGAATGGATTGACGCGCTTTATCCAGTTCTTCCTTTTTAACCTCTTCTGCCTTTTTCTTCTTCAGGTCGGCAATTTCCTTTAGCACATAATCACTCGACTCGCGCGCGCTTTGAATCATGCGTTTTGCCTGGCTTTGGGCGCGATCTTTTTCTTTCTCAGCCTCTTTGCGACGCTTTTCGATCTCTGCCTCCGCTTTTGTCTTGAACGCTTCATATTCTATTTTCAACCGCTCTGCTTCTTCTCGTGCGCGCTCCATGGCAATGCGATCCGCTTCCAGTTTTTCAATGATGTTTTCAAAGCGCTTGCTGTCGCCCGAAATCAACGCGTTTGCATTTTCCACAATCGATTTCGGCAGACCAAGCCGCTCGGAAATTGCAAAAGCATTTGACTTGCCGGGAGTTCCGATGATCAATTTGTAGGTGGGACGAAGTGTTACAATGTCAAATTCGCAGGAAGCGTTGGTCACGCCGTCCGTTTCGATTGCATACGCCTTTAACTCAGCATAGTGCGTAGTTGCAGCGGTAAGCGCGCCTGCTTTGCGGATCTCTTCCAAAACTGAGACCGCGAGTGCGGCCCCCTCGATCGGGTCCGTACCGGCACCAAGCTCGTCCAAAAGCACAAGAGAACGATCGGAGGTGTGCTTCAAAATCTCGACGATATTGACCATGTGCGCCGAGAAAGTGGAAAGAGATTGTTCAATACTCTGCTCATCGCCTATGTCCACAAGAATCTCGTCAAACACACACATCGTAGAGTTTGGCTCGGCGGGAAGCTGTAATCCCGACTGATACATCAATGCAAACAGACCGATCGTTTTCAGCGTAACGGTTTTGCCGCCCGTATTGGGACCGGTGATCACCAAAGTGTCAAAACTTTCACCGATATGCACCGTGATCGGTACCGCGGTCTTTTGATCCAACAGCGGGTGAATTGCGCGCTTTAAATGGAATTTTTTTTCATATGAAGGCACCACTGCGTTTGCCTTCATATGCTCTGCAAGGCTTGCACATGTGAACGCAAATGCAAGTTCGGTGACAAGATAATAGTTGGAGGAAAGCAGATCGGCACTTTCCGCACACAGCGCCGAAAGCTCGTACAAAATCTTTTCGATCTCTCGTTCCTCTTTGTTTTTGAGAATTTTCAGTTCATTGTTAGCCTCTACCACTGAAACCGGCTCAATAAACACCGTCTGACCGGACGCAGAGGTATCGTGCACCAAGCCCTTTATTTCATTTTTATGCTCGATCTTCACCGGAACGACATAGCGGTCATTTCGCATGGTGACGATGTTTTCCTGCAGCAGTTTTCCATAACTGCCACTGATAAACTTTTGCAACGACTCCTTGATGCGATCGTTCGCCGAGCGAATTTTGCGGCGAATATCCGCAAGTTCAGCGCTCGCCTCGTCCGCAATCAGATCTTCACCGATCACCGTGCGGGTAATTCTGTCCTCCAGACCGCGATGGACGGCAAGTAGCAAAAAGGTTTCATCCAGAACGGTCTCAAACGGCTTGTCCGTTTTGATATAGTCGGCAAGTCCGCGCGATACGCGCAAAAGATCCGCAATCTCCAACAGCTCTTTCGGTTGCAAAAGTGCGCCGCGCTTTGCTCTGCCAAGGATCTCGGAGATGTTTTTGACACCGCCAAAGGAGGGGTATCCTTTCGCTTCGGCAAGGCGTCGTGCATCCGCGGTGATTCTTTGTTTTTTGATAACTTGTTTTTCCGCCGCAACAGGTACAAGGCGAAGTGCCATATCCCGCGCGCCCTCGGTAAGTGCGCATTCGGCGAGCATGGCAATGACCTTGTCATATTCCAGCATGGCAAGTGATTTTTGTGTATACAGCATAGTATTCCTCTATAGTTACAGTACAGAAACCTCGTGATAAAAATCGAGGCTTTTCGGTTTCTTTTCCAATCGGTAAATTAAATGATCCTCGGATAGTTTTGCAAGCTTATCCAACTCGTCATCCGTCATGGTAAACGCATACATCTTATCCGCAGGACAGCCAAGCAAATATGCAGTAGCGAGACGGACGTCGTCGGAAACAATGTAGATCTGGGAAGCAAAGCGGCGTTCCTCCTCCTCGTTTACGCTGCCGCGCAGATCCATGACTTCGCGGAGTGCTTTTTCCCGGCAACGCGAGCAAACGACCTCTCCGTCCGGCAAGGAAAAATAAAACTGCGGTGCACTTTTTCCGTTACACTTTGCACAGCGCTCCACATTCGGCGCAAAGCCGAGCAGCAGAGAGGAGCGCATCTCAAAGACGGTCTTAACGACCTTCAGCGGCCGAAGATCGGACGCGATCGCATATAGAGAGTTCAGTCCCAGCCGTAACAGTTCCGGCTCCTCCATATTCTCATATACGGCGAGATCCAACACTTCGCAGATGTAGGATGCAAGTGCGAGTTTTTTCACATCCTCGCGGATCGCATAAAAGTTTTCAATCAACAGCCCTTCCTTGATCCAGAAGAATCCGTCCTTCTCATACAAAACGAACTCCGAGTAAGAAAAAGGTTCGATGCAAGGTAAAATCTTGCTTTTTGCCGACCGGCTGCCCTTGGCACACACCGTGATCTTGCCGCGCTCAACGGTAAAAAGAACGATCAGCCGATCGCTGTCCGTTCTTTGGATGGTTTTGAGCACCAACCCCTTGATACCGATGAGCATACCTATTTCTCCTTACTCGTCTCTATAGCCGAAGTTGCCAACACTGGCGGCACTCTCGCGCCAATTCTCCTTGACCTTTACCCAAAGGTTCAGGTATACCTTTGTGCCAAAGAAAGCTTCCAGATCCTGACGGGCATAGCTGCCAACCAGTTTCAGCG
Organism: uncultured Lachnospiraceae bacterium; assembly: GCA_964415775.1. GTDB lineage: Bacteria > Bacillota > Clostridia > Oscillospirales > CAG-272 > UMGS902. The sequence goes on along the minus strand of CAYQBT010000115.1, from coordinate 1,258 downwards.
CCGCGCCGTTTTTACCAACGATAATACCCTTGTGTGACGCTTTCTCGCAGAAGATCTCTGCGCGAATCCGCAGAATCTTGCCCTCATCCTTGAATTCCTCAATCACGACGGCAGTACCGTGCGGAATCTCTTTATTGAGCGTCCGGAGCAGTTTTTCACGGATAACTTCTGCAACGATCTGCCGCTCAGGCTGATCGGTGATCGCATCCTCCGGAAAATACCAAATACTCGGATACAGGAACTTGTCCACCTCTTCAAAGAGCGCTGCGGTTCCCTTACCGTTTTTTGCACAAAGCGGAACAACCGCATGAAAGTCGTGTGCGGCTGCGTATGCCGCGATCGTCTCGGCGATTGCCGCCGGTGTATGCTCGTCCACTTTGTTTACAACCAGAATACAGGGCGTTTTAGAGCCCTTGACACGATCAATGATTCCCTGTTCGATGTCACCGACACTCGGTACCGGCTCTACGACAAGGAGAACCGCATCCGCTTCTCCGATGCTTCCGGTTGCGGTTTTCACCATGAAATCGCCAAGTGCCGTGCGCGGTTTATGCATACCTGGCGTATCTAAAAAGACATACTGATTTTCATCTTTTGTGAGAATACCGGTAATACGGTTTCGCGTTGTCTGCGGTTTGTTGGATACGATGGCGATCTTCTCGCCGCAAATCGTATTAAGCAAGGTCGATTTTCCGACATTCGGTCTTCCGACGATTGCAATAAAGGCTGTCTTTGTCATGTTCTTCCTCTTTTACTGAATTTCAAGTCCAAGCGCACGCATCACCGCACGCTGTTTTTCTCGCATTAAAATGTCCTCGTCCTCCGAGCGCTCGTGATCGTATCCAAGCAAGTGCAACACCGAGTGAACGCACAAAAAAGCCGTCTCTCTCTCAAAGGAGTGTCCAAATTCCTCTGCCTGCTCCTTTGCACGCTCAAGCGAGAGCACTATATCACCAAGCTCCGCAGGCGCGCCATCTACCGCATAGATCTCCTCGGTATCCGGGTCAAACATGGGAAAAGACAGAACATCAGTCGCCGCATCCTTGCCGCGATGCTCGCGGTTCAGCTCACGAATGCCTGCGTTGTCCGTGTAGGTAAGCGATACGGCACAATCAAAGTCAATATCCTCTGCGCGTAGTGCCTCGGATATAGCGCGATGTATAAGTGCCTCCAATTCGTCTGTGATCGAAATGGTTTCCTGCAGATTCTCCGCGATAATACTAAGCTTCATTTTTACCTCTCTGCACTTTTGCTGTCT
>CAYQBT010000114.1:0-5463 GCA_964415775.1 uncultured Lachnospiraceae bacterium | reverse complement strand
TCATTGCCGAGATGAAGGCAAGCGGCAAGCCCTTCGTGATCTTAGTCAACAGCATGAAGCCGCACGCCGAGGAGACGCAAAAGCTCGGAAGAGTCTTGGAGGATACCTACGGCGCGGCGGTTGCGCTGGTCAACTGTGCCGAGCTTTCGACCGAGGATATTGAGGGCATCCTGTCGCTTCTGCTCTTGGAATTTCCGATCAACCGCATTCACATCGACCTGCCCGCATGGATCTGCGCGCTCGCCGACGGGCATCCCTTGCGCGACAGCATCTATCACGGCGCACTTGCCGCCGCGGAGGAGCTGGAGAAAATGGGCGAGATCCGCCGCGCCTTTTCGATGGGCATGGGCGAGGGTGTCGGCGCGTACTTTGAGGACGTGGAGACCGATCTCGGCACGGGCGAGGCAGTCGTAAAGCTGTCGGTGCCAAGCGAGCAGTATTTTGCGGTACTCTCCGAGCTGACCGACATGCCGATCACAAACGATGCCGAGCTGTTTGACGCATTCTGCACGCTGTCCGAGGCGAAGCGGCGCTACGACCGCGTGGCAACCGCGCTGGAGGAGGTCGAGCGCAAGGGCTATGGCATCGTAATGCCATCGGTCGAGGAGCTAACGCTCAGGGAGCCGCAGATCGTCAAGCAGGCGGGCGGCTACGGCGTGCGCCTGCGCGCGGCGGCAAAGTCGATCCACATGATCAAGGCAGACATCGAAGCCGAGGTCAACCCCATCGTGGGCAGCGAAGCGCAATCGGAGGAGCTGGTGAAATCGATCACCACCTCCCTTAGCGAATCCCCCGAAAAGATCTGGGATACCAACATGTTCGGCAAATCGCTGTATGAGCTGGTCAACGAGGGACTGCGCACAAAGCTTGCGCACATTCCCGAGGATGCGCAAAAGCGCCTGTCCGAGACGCTGGAGCGCGTCATCAACGAGGGCAGCGGCGGCCTCATTTGCATCATTCTGTAAATGTTGGCGTTGCGATGTGCGTGCCGGATATCCCCCACCGGTAGGGCGGGGGCTTGCTCCCGCCGCATACAAACATCCCGCCGCGGCAAAACGGTTTTCGCAAAAACTATGGAAATTCCTTTTTCGTTATGGTACAATAGACATAATTCCACAACGAAAGGAGCTCTTTTATGAGAGCCAGAAAGAGAAAACACGGTGAGGAGCGGCTTGCCGCCGCGGCAGCCGTTTTATGTCAGGATAAGGAAGCGGTTTTTGCAGACGCGCAATCGCCGTTTGCGAAAAAACAGCCCTTGCATCTGGAGATCGGGTGCGGCAAGGGTAAATTCTCCTGCGATATGTCGGTTTTGCACCCGAATGTAAATTTCTATGCCATGGAGCGGGTTTCGGACGTGATGGTCATTGCCGCCGAGCGCGCCCTTGCATCTGCCGCCGACCGTCCCGACAACCTGCGCTTCATCGTCGGCGATGCACGAGAACTCACCGAGTGGTTTGCACCGCACACCTTTGACTGCATTTACCTCAATTTCAGCGATCCGTGGCCGAAAAAAGGCTATTACAAGCGCCGCCTGACCTACCGCGCTTTCCTCGAGATCTATAAGGCCCTGCTGAAAGAGGACGGCGTGCTCCGCCTCAAGACCGACAACGTCGGCTTGTTTGATTTCTCCCTGGAGGAATTTGCGGCGGCAGGCATGCCCGTACTGCGCATGAGCCGCGATCTGCACGCGTCGCCCGAAGGCGAGGGAAATGTCATGACCGAATACGAGACCAACTTTTCGAGTCAGGGCATCCCGATCTGCTTTGCCGAAGTAAAAGCCAAATAAAAAAGAGCCGACAGGCTCTTTTTTTCGCAGTAGGGGCGATTCATGAATCGCCCGCATGTATAAATCACACCGCGGCTTTCTTCTGTTGTCATTCTTAGCATAAGGAACCGCAGGTTCCTTCGAAGAATCTGCAAGCCGCAAGGCTTGTCTTCTTAGACGCCGCTTCGCGGCGCAGATCCTTCGGCAAGCCTCAGGATGACATAAGGGGTTGTCACACGGCGCACTTTTTCATCCCTTTTTGCGCACGCGGAACAAAAGTCGGCAAAGTGCCTTTCCGTGAAAGGGGATCAACGGATACAGATACGATCGGCGGCGGTTGACGGTCGCGTTGCTTGCGATCAGCCAAAGGATAAAGGCAAGTCCGAGAAGAAAGCCCCAAACACCAAACAGTCCCGTCACCGCAAGCAGGAGCATCCGCGTAAACTTGACCGCATAGCCCAGCTCATAGCTTGCCTGCGTGAAGTTTGCGATCGCCACAAACGCCATGTAGAGAATGACCTCGGGGATCAGCCAGCCAATGTCCACCGCAAAATCGCCGAGGATCAGACCGCCGACCACGCTCAGAGAATTGGTCAGCATGCTTGGCGTGTTCATGGACGCGAGTTTGAGCCCGTCGATCACGAATTCCACCAAGAACAGCTGTGCGATCAGCGGAAGCGATCCGTGATCGTCGGGCAAAATGAACGAAAGCCACTCGGGTACAAACTGCGGATGCATCACAAGCAGATACCAAAACGGCACCAAAACCAGCGTTAGCCAGAAGATCAAGTGGCGCGTCACGCGCAGATAGGTGCCGGTAAACGGCGGAAAATAGTAGTCGCCCGTCTCCTGCAAAAAGTCAAAGATCGAGGTCGGGAGCAGCATCGCCTGCGGCGAGTTGTCGCAAAGAACGAGCACGCTTCCCTCCGCGAGCTGTGCCGCGGCGGTGTCGGGTCGCTCGGTATAGCGGATCTTGGGGAACGGATTGTACCACTTTGTCTGCACAAGGCACTCGGCGAGGCTCTCGTGCCCCATCGGCAGGCAGTCGGTGTCGATCGCATCCAGCTTGTCGGACAGCCACTGCACGTATTTTTCGTCTGCCGCGCCCTCGATGTAGACAAACGCAATGTCAGTTTTCGAGCTCCTGCCGATGTTTTTGCAGACCACGCGGAGCCGCGGGTCCCGAATCCGGCGGCGGATCATCGCGGTGTTGAAGATCAGCGTTTCCACAAAACCGTCGTGTCCGCCGCGCATCACGCGGTCGCTCTCGGGCTCCGCCACGCCGCGCACGGGGTAGGTGCGCGCATCGATCAACACCACGCTCTCGCCAAAGGTCTCGCCCACCATGCAAACGCCGCCCGACAGGATCAGCAGCACCGCCTGCTCGGTGTCAGAGGCGGTCTCCACCTCGACATACGGCACATTTTCATCGGCAAAGCGCGCCGCCGCATCAGAACCGGTGGGCAGCCCTTTCAGCCCGAGAAAGATCTGCATGAGTTTCAGCATGGTGTCGTCCTTGACAAAGCCGTCGATATAGTAAAAGGTCGCCTCGTGCTCCCCCACGACAAGGCGGCGCTTGATCAGGTCAAAGCTCTTGTCGGGTGACAGAATCTCGTCAAGCAACCTGACATTTTCAGCATATTCCTTGGAAAAACGCAAAAAAACACCTCCGGGACACTTTTTGTTAGTGTTTCCGAAGGTGTTTTTGTTATGCAGATTATTTATCAAATTTGAAATACTGGTACAGATTGCATGGGATCATGCCGTTGTAGAGCTTGCGCACCTTGTCGGCGCGCTTGCCGTAGAGACGCTCAAACTTCTCCGAGGAGGTCAGCACATAGACCTGCCAGGGCGCAAGCGACTGAAAATGTCTGCCGATCTGCGTATAGAGCTGCTCAACCTCCGCCATGCTGCCAAGCCGCTCGCCGTACGGCGGATTGCAAACGATCGTGCCGCGGCGACCGCCCGTGCGGATCGTGCGCGCATCGGCAACGAAGGTGCGCACCATGTCGCCAACCCCTGCGCGCTCGGCATTTTCGCCGGCAAGCTGCACCATGCCCTCATCAATATCCGAAGCATACGCCTCAAACGCGGTCGGACGGATCATCGAGCGCGCTTCCTCGCGCGCCTGTGCCCAGATCTCGGGCGGTGTGATCGCAAATTCCTCCGCGGCAAAGCGGCGGAAGAGTCCGGGTGCCTGATTTTTCATGATCATTGCCGCCTCGATCGCAATCGTGCCGCTGCCGCAGAAGGGATCCCACAAAAGCACGTTCTCGCGCGGGCGGGAATTCAGCACCAGCGCCGCCGCAAGCGTCTCGCGCAGGGGCGCGGCACCCGCGATCGCACGATACCCGCGCTTGTGCAACGTGACGCCCGAGGTGTCGATCATCAGCGTGGCAATATCTTTTAATATGAAGAATTCAACTTGATATTTCGTTTTGGTCTCGGGGAACCAGCACATGCCGTACTCGTTGTCCAGCCGCTGTGCCACCGCTTTTTTCACGATGCTTTGACAGTCGGGAATCGAAAAAAGCTTGCTCTTGACCGAGTGTCCCTTGACGGGGAACGCATCCTCCCTGCCGATAAACTTCTCCCATTCCAGCGCCTTGGTGCCCTCAAAAAGCTCGCCAAAGGTGCGTGCGCGGAAGCTGCCCATTTTGATATACAGCCGCTCGGCACAGCGCAGCCAGATGTTGCACCGTGCGATCGCCATTTCGTCGCCGACAAAGGTGACTCTGCCGTCGATCGTTTCCGTACGGCGATAGCCAAGGCGGTCGATCTCTTCTCCGAGAAAATGTTCAAGCCCGAACAGGCAGGTTGCTACAAATTCGATTTCCATGTGTTATGCGCGCCACTCCGACTCTCCTTTTCTGCCGGCGATGGTGCATCCTCCAAACAAAATGTGGGCTTAATTTTCCTTATTTCTTATTCAGCCGCTCCAGCTCCGCCATAAAGGTAGCCAGATCTTTAAATTCTCTGTAAACGGAAGCGAAGCGGACATAGGAGACCGCGTCCAGCTTCTGCAGTTTTTCCATGATGATCTCGCCGATCTCGGTCGTGGTGATCTCTCCGCGCAGCGAATTCTGCAGCTCGGTCTCGATCTCCAGCGCCAGCGCCGCGGTATCCACGGGACGCTTCTGACACGCCTTGATCAGTCCGCTTTCCAATTTCATGCGATCGAAGAATTCCTTGGTGCCGTCCTTTTTGATCACGACAAGCTGTACCGAATCAATGACCTCGTAGGTGGTAAAACGCTTCTTGCATTCGAGGCATTCACGACGGCGGCGAATGCTGTTATTGTCCGTGACAGGGCGCGAATCTATAACTTTGCTTTCGGGAAACCCGCAACCGGGGCATTTCATAGAAATATCTCCTTAAAACACAATATATAGTATTAATTTATTCTATCACATCAATATAGCACTTGTAAAGAGGTATAGGAAAAAAGTTGCGTGCAGTAAAAAAATTTTATAGGCAAAAAACGGTTGACAAATATAAAAGCGTGTGCTATAATAATTTGCGTTGTAAAAGCAACTTAGGTGTGCTCAACAATCTCCTTTCGGGGTGTGGCTCAGTTTGCAATGGCTCGCCCTGCGAGACTATGAGCGCATACGTTCGGGCTTCTCCCGAACGGGTCAATGCAATAGTCTTTTACAATCAAATAAGTTTTTATCGGGGTGGGGCTGAGTTTGGTAGAG
>CAYQBT010000113.1:0-5481 GCA_964415775.1 uncultured Lachnospiraceae bacterium | reverse complement strand
AGCCGCCGACCGCGCATGCCGTCTGGTCCATCAGACCGCAGGGCTTGCCGAAGTATACATTCTCAGAGAACTGCGCGATTCTTGCAACCTCTGCGTTGTCTACCGCGCCGTCGTTGTAGAAGTGATTGATGATGTTGCCGACCATGACCTCAAACGCGGCGGAGGAGGAAAGACCGGAGCCCTTATGTACATTATTGGTGGTGAACGCGTCAAAGCCGCCAGCCTTGTGTCCGTAGTTTCGGAATCCCTGCACCATGCCCGCGATCAGTGCACGGGACTTGAAGTAGTAATCGGTGATGGGTTCCTTGCACTCTTCCACCGTCATTCTGTCCTCGGTGTAGCCCTCGCTGCGCAGACGGACCAGACCGTCCGCATTCTTTGCGGCAACGGCGATGATGTCCAGATTGATCGCAGCCGCCAGTACGCAGCCGTGGTTGTGGTCGGTGTGGTTGCCGGAGATCTCACTTCTGCCGGGAACCGAGAAGAGGGAGACATCGCGGTCAACACCGTAGTTTTCCTCAAAGTTCTTGATGGTACGGATATAGCGGGGTTTCTGTACCTCTGCTTCTTTGCCGTACAGCTTGGTAAACACGGCGTCCAGCGAGCCGTTTTCAATGTTCTTTATCAGTTCGGTGGTCTTCATAAGGGACTCCTTTTCTATAGTATACGATTTGCATCTACATTGTATTATAAAGAGATCGGGAGCAGAAAACAATAGCAAATCTTTGCAAGATTTTCTACAAGAATTATACCTTTTTCCCTGATATATCGTACCATAAATTTTTGGATTTGTAAATATATTCTTGCGGCACGCCTGCGCGAGAATAAAACAAAAAACGCCGAAAGGCGTTTTTTCGTCACTTGCTTCCGCGATGCAGGGAATACGGCTTCTTTTCCCCCGTATTGTCTGCAAGGGGCGTTTCCTTTTCAAGACCAAGAATATAATCTGCGGAGACATTATAAAACCGTGCTAACAGTATAAGTTTTTCTCCGCTGATGTCCGACTTTCCCAGCTCGATTTTGCTGTATTGCTGCTGGGTGGTTTTTAATAGCTTGGCAATCTGCGCTTGGCTGAAATCGCGATCTTCTCGTAATTCCCGGATCCTGTACATGCGGCTTCTCCTTTGTTTAACTACATATATTGTACCCTACATTTAAAAATTGTATTGACTTTTACGCCTAACAGGTGTAAAATATGTGCAATACACTATATGGAACGGAGAACCGAAATTAAGAAATTTTTAATATTTTTCATAATGTGTGGAAATTCGTAGACACTTGTGTTATACTTAAAGCAACATAGACTGAGGGGGACAAGTCCTCGGCTGTGTTGAACTTGATTTTGGAGGTCAACATGAAAAAAATCAGAGTCCTTGCGCTTTTACTTGTGCTTCTGTCGGTTCTGGCTTTGCCTGTACTCGCCGCAGAAGAGGAAAAACGCGATGTAAGTTTTGAAAACACGCTGGCGGCAGATCTCAAGCAACTTGGTCTGTTCAGCGGTGTGTCCGATACGAATTTTGATCTGGAGCGAGCTCCCTCCCGTACAGAGGTCATCGTTATGCTCATCCGTGTTCTGGGAAAAGAAAAAGAGGCGAAAGAGGGAACCTGGTCGCATCCGTTCACCGATGTTCCCGCATGGGCGGATCCGTATGTCGGCTATGCATATACGAACGGCTTGACCAAGGGTATGTCTGCAACCAAATTCGGCAACGATACCGCTTCGGCAGGTACATATCTTACGTTTATGCTGCGCGCACTCGGTTATTCGGATGCCAAGGGCGACTTTGCATGGGATGCTCCGTTTGCGCTTGCGCGCGGTATCGGTCTGCTTCCTGCCTTTGCCGATACCGAGGATTTCTGGCGCGCGGATATTGTTTCGATCTCCTATGCGGCACTTTCCGCAGAACTTAAAAACACTTCGCAGACTTTGGCGGAAAAGCTGATCGAGGCAGAGGTGTTTACCGCGCAGACCTTCGGCACAAGCTATGACGGCGCCAAGATCGGCGAAAAGGAAAACGAGAACAAGGAAAAGCTTACTGCAGAGCGGATCTATGCAAACTGCTCCACGGCAGTCTTCTATATCGAGGTGCAGAATGAGCAGGGAACTGCGCTTTCCTCCGGTAGCGGTTTCTTCATTGACGAAAGCGGTATCGCCGTGACCAACTGGCATGTGATCGACGGTGCAGCCAAAGCAGTCATTACCCTTGCGGGCGGCGGCGCGCAGTATAATGTGACCGGTGTATATGCGTATGATCCTCTGTCCGATTACGCGATCATTCAGGTGGACGGCAGCGGTTTCCGCACCCTCGAGATCAATCCGATGCTGCCGCGCGGTGCAGCCGACGTATATGCGATCGGTAGCCCGAAGGGCTTGCAGAATACGATCTCTGCGGGCATTATTTCCAATCCGCGCCGCGTGATCTCCAAGAAGAGCTTTATCCAGACCACGGCTGCGATCTCCAACGGCTCCAGCGGCGGTGTTCTTCTAAATGCATACGGTGAAGTGATCGGTATCACCAGCAATTCCTATACCGACGGGCAGAATCTCAATTTTGCGCGCCCGATCTCCTGCATCGCAAATGCCAAGACCGGCACCCTCACGCCTCTTGCCGAGGTGAACTGGAACTATATCCTATACCGCACCACCCAGACAGAATATACCGTTAAGGTCGGTGAGGTGCTGACGGTGGAGATCGACTATACCTTCTATACGCCCGATGAGGAGGCACTGGAGCTGAAGGCAGAGAGCAGCGATCCTGCGATCGTGAAGACTACCCACGGCTTTGAGAAGTATTTTATCCGTATGATCGGACGCAAGCCCGGTACGGCGCAGATCACGCTGTCCGATGACCACACGGAGGAGACCTTTGTTATGCAGGTTACGGTCGTAGCGGACGGAGACGTGACCGAGGCGGATCCGAATAAGGTCGAGTATTTCTTTGAAGCGGATACGATCGCTTTGCAGAAGGGGGCTGAGAAGCAGTACCGTATGCAGGCGGTTTCGTTTGGCGATAAGGAGCCGATCGGGCTTGCGGTAAAAGCCGCAAGCAGCAAGTACGCGAGAGCGTCAATCGTATTCCCCGAAGACGAGGATTACTGTATTCTTGCCGTAAAGGGCGTTGCAGAGGGAACGACCGAGCTGCGGATCACAAACGGTCTGAATGATGAGGTCTATGTTCTGCCGGTCAAGGTCGGCGATCAGCATACCGCTTCGTATGAAAAACTACGGGACTATGTGAAAGAAAACGGTGAACTGTATGCAGGGGAAACGACCGAGGACGACCATTATTATGTAGACACATATTTCGGCAGCTCGCTTGTACTGATGATCATGTATTATCCCTCCGAGGAGTGCGTATACCTGCGGTTCTATAATGTGAAAACACCGGTTCTGTTGCTGGATATCGGCATCACCGCCGAGCCCGGAACCGTAAGCGCACATATCACGATGCCGGAGTATTATGTAGCCGGCTCCGGTACGATCAAGCCGAAGGATTTTGGTGATGGTGTTGGGGGCAGGATCACATTTGACGAGTTTACGGGATCTTCCTCCAATAAAACGCAGTTGGAGGCTGCTGCACCCACTTCCTTTGTGGGAATGCTTTATATGTTTGATGTATGGCTCGGCAATTTGATCCCCGGTATGTCCATCAGCGATTTTGGATTCATTAATATGAACTATGAGGCATACGGTCTGAATACCGACAAGAACTAAAAGAATACAAAGCGAGGCATGGACGAAAAGTACATGCCTCGCTTGCATTTTGCAAAACTATTTGCTATAATAAAGATGTATATTTATATGCATTTGACCGTGACGGTGTCGGAGAGGGAATAGCCCTTGCCGCGCTTGGCTTCGATCACATCTGTGGGACATACCTTTTTCAACTTTTTGCGCAGATAGTGCATATAGACGTCCACCACGTTGCTCTCCCCGTCGCCGAACAGCTTGATCGCATCGGCACGCTCGAGCAGGGGGGATTCGCAGAGTGCCAGCAGGAGGGCAAGTTCCTTTTCGGAGAGACCGACCTCGCCGAGCACAGTCCGTACACGGCGGGATGCGCGGTCGACCGTCAGCGTATTTCCCTCGGCGATGTGTAAGGGGGACAGCAGGAGCTTTGTAACCAGCTGCCGCAGTTTTTTCGCATCGATCGGACGGTGTAAAAAGTTTTGCACGCGGCGGCGCTTGTTTTCGTCATAGGAAAAGCCAATTGCCGCTTCGGGCACTTCCTCTGTGCAAAAATCGAGATCGCAGAGGTAGAGCTTGGCTTCGCGGGAAAAATCGGTATGCTGCTCGGCGGCAAAGCCTGCCTCGGCAAGCTCCAAGGTCAAAAAACGCGCCAGCAGGGTATCGTTTGTCACAATGCAGATCTCCATATACGGCTCTCCTGTAATCAAGGTATCATACAAGTATTGTATTCTTTTTTGGATAAAAAGTCAATCCGCTGTTTTGAAAAGTGCAGGGCACTTTTCGGAAAGGAATGGGTATGGAAAAATACATAGGACTCGGTCGGGAAACTGAGGAAGAGCGCGGCGTATTGCCGATCGAACCGATTGCATTTGGCAGCGGCGCAAAAGCCGTTTCTCCCGATGCGGGACATCTGTTGCTTGTGGTGAAAGAGGGCAGCATTGTGATCGGCGGCGAGGAGCTTTCGGACGGCATGATGCTGTACGTCCGCGAGGGCGTGCCGATCACTTACTCGGAAAAGAGCGATGATTTTTTGTGTGAGTTCGTGCTCTTCCACGCTGCAGAGGACTTTCTTGTACATCTGGAGCTCGCCGACATTGCCGTCGGCGAGCTCGGAGAGGGCGCAGGCCTTTCCTCGGTGGTCAAGATGAGTGCCTATGCGCTCGAATATACCCACGACCGTCTGCGTATCTGTGCCGCGGTATACGCTTCGCTTGCGAAGATCGCCCGCGAGGGGATGATCAGCCGTCTGGAGCGTTTTGACACGCTTGCCGACCGCCTTTCGCCCGCGATGCTGCAGATCGAGCAGCGGTATATGGAGCCGCTGACCGTTCGCGTGCTTGCACATAGCTGTTCGATGAGCGAGAGCGTATTCACCCGCCATTTCAAGCGGGTATACGGCTGTACGCCCGTGCAGTATCTGATCCGTGTGCGGCTCGAGGCGGCAAAGGAGCTGCTTGCGGCGACCGACAGATCCTTTGAGGAGATCGCAAAGGAATGCGGCTTCCGCAGTGCAAAGTACTTCGGCGAGATGCTGAAAAAGAACGAGCACGTTACACCGCGCGAGCTAAGAGAAATGTATCAGGGCATGACGCAGATCAAATTTTTCTGACAGAGTTGCAAAGATGTGCCGGCTTTTCCAGCAAAAAACGCGTATAATCTGCAAAAAATAAGCGAATTGCTCTTTACTTTTCCCTCACACGATGCTATAATATCGAGTGGCATATTATTAAAATAATATAAATTTATATTTTCGGAGGTATTCCAAAATGGCAAGAACCAAACTTTCCATG